>CAZNDR010000230.1:0-6919 GCA_964571835.1 uncultured Cytophagia bacterium
GTTTTTCGAGAAAATTTCTCTGCTCAGTTGATATCACACTTGAAGTTAATTCTGTTTCGGAATGTGCCAATTTGTCCATTATCACTCGTTCTTCGGCTAATAATTCTGTTTCGATATCCGACCAGACGTTTGCTTTGGATAAATCAAACAACTGCCCAAAACCCAGACCTTTTATCTTTTCCACGTAATTAAAAGCCTTGCGGTGGTAACTGACATCACCAGTTTCCTGAGCCAACTGAAAACAAATTTGCACAAGTTTTTCATAAATCCATTTTCTACTTCCTAAAAAAGAAGATTTATTAAAATCGTGCAACAGCTCGTGAGCGATTAATTCGGTATCTTGTGCTAATCTATCATATCTCTTCAGTTCGGCTGCTAATGAATCAAATCGATTGATCGAGAGCTGTTGGTCAGAAAATTTCTCTGGTTGGCATTTGCCGACAAAATGAGTAGTATCCAAATAGACTGAATTGTCACTTAATAGAAAAGGCGTTTCTAGATAAATACGTTCAATCTCAGACTCGAACGGATAAAGCAAATTTGTTATTGATTTTTCTTCGCCAAAAAATTCAGCACTCACACTATTGTCAATGGCAGCTACCATTGCTGCAACAATAGGAACCACACGCAGATAATCAAACTCTGCATAGGCGCCCGTCGGCGTAAACCACGAGACACCAGAAATTTTGATAAATTGATCAATCTCATCTGTCAGCCCCGGAAAAACGATTTGTTTTATCGTCTCAAAAGAAATTCCATCCAGACTCCACTGAATAATAAATTTGGATTCCAAACGGATTATTCGAAAATAATAAGTCGTCGAAGTAATCTGACGCAAGTTACGTTTTGAAAAAAGACTGTAGTTCGTTATTTGATCATGATCACCAAAAACAATATCAAATTCAGTTGGTCTTTCAAGCTCATTTGATTGATCGATACTTTTCTGAATTGCAACACTGGCGATGGGAGCGAAATAATTGCCAAAACAGACTTCGAAGGTCAAAATCTTGGCGTTGGAGTAAGGCAGAAAATAAGTTACTTTGGTGTCTAATTGCCAATTGGCGCCAGTAAATGGTCGGAAAAGTTGTAGCGAAGGATAGTACCAATATTGAGATAAATTGGGATGAAGTCCGCCTACGGCCATAGCGCCAAGATAAAAGCGAAGATTACCCGGAAAATCAAGTAAAGAATAATCGTGCGGCACGTAATAAGTCCATGCCTTTCCCGACCAATTCCATACCTCCCACGTTGAACAAAGTTCAGGCTCAGAAAAATCCTCCCAGAAACCTTGTTCAGCGCCATAGCCAATTAAGTAAGCTGGGAAAAAAATAATGAAGAATACACAACCAGGAAAGAGACATCGCTTTTTTCTGTGTAAGCCTATCGTTTTCATTTTTTTTGCACAGTAAAATAACAAACTGGCGAACTGATGAACATATCGGAAGACAATTTCGCTTCAACTTTCCAGTAATAAGTGTTGTCGGGCGTCAAATTGATTCCATCCGGCAGCCGTAGCCGGTTAGTATTGACGGTCGATTCCCAAATCAATTCACCAACTTCATTGGACAAAGATAAATGATACTCCTGTGCCTGGGCAACTCGTTGCCAGATAAAAGTTAATGTGCTGCCGTCAACCATGGCTTTGGCTTTAGGAACGAGCAATTTTACTTCGCCGTAAGTAGTGCGTGCTGTTCCCCTGATTTCCTTGGTCGGATAATGAGTGTCTTTGAATAAAAACTTATTCAAGGGGAAATAACCTACTAATATTAGGAGCAATCCTATTAAGCCATAAGCTGCCCATCGCATGCCATAGCTCTGCTTAAAAATAGAAGATACTTGGCCAACATATTCTTTAAATAAATTATTCCACCGATGAAACCCGATAATTTTTTCTGGGACAATATTTTTGCCTCTGGCTAAAACTTCATCAGGCACTATCTGCAGATCATTTTCATTTAATCGTTTCACCGTATTTTGCAGCGAGATGACTTCATGAAGACAGGATTGGCAGTGCGACAAATGGGCTTCGATTTTGCTTTTTTGTTTAGCTGATATTTTGCCATCCACAAAAGCAGCAACAGCATATTCGTCCAGACAGGAGGTATCAAATTTTGGCCATTTCATAACCTGGTTGGTTTTAATTGCCGCATCAAGTTTCAGCATATTCTCATATTTTTGACTACACTCTTGGCAATGCCTTATATGCTTTCTAACTTTTTGCGCTTTATTTTTGCTCATGTCACCATCGCACATTTGGAGAATTTCTTCAACTGATACACAGTCAGCTAATTTTTTAAAGTTCGCCATTGACATTTTTTTTCCTATTATATTAAACGGACAATTTATTCACAATTCGAAAATAAGTTTTCGTGAATATTATTTTCAAAATCATTAAAAGTGAAATCCAGAGACTCCAGTTTTCTCTTCAAGCTAGCGAGCACGCGTTTAATTTTCAAATAGATGAAATCTGATTTTTCATATTTCATGACTGCTGAAATTTCTTTTGCCGTCAAACCCTGCTCA
The DNA here is from genome assembly GCA_964571835.1 of uncultured Cytophagia bacterium. GTDB lineage: Bacteria > Zhuqueibacterota > Zhuqueibacteria > Thermofontimicrobiales > Thermofontimicrobiaceae > CAZNDR01. The sequence goes on from CAZNDR010000230.1 coordinate 2,524, forward strand.
AACCAGAGTCTAATGATCAATTTATCCTGCGCTGGCAGCTTGTTAATAGCCTGCAATAATTCTCTCAGACTCTCTTTCCTTTGAAACTCCACATCAGGCCTCTCGCCCACTTTATTTGGCAATTCCATTTTTTGGCTTTGAGCATGAAATTTTTCCACATCATCAACGGATATTTTGAGACGATGTCTATTCAAATTGGCGGCAAGTTTTTCATATTTTTTTGAAGTAAGTGCTTTATCGATTCGTGAAATCGAACGGTAAAAATCAGAGACTTTCAATTGAATATGGTCATCTGTATGCAAAACCTCAAAAGCGTGCGAATAGACATTCCCATCTAAATAAATCAGCTTAAAAATTCGCTGATCTATTTGGGATAAACGATCGATAGCGCGGATCAGCCTGATCCTCCCATTATTTTTACGGTACCAATCTACACATAAATTTTTAGCGACTAAAACAAGCCAGGTAGAAAATTTAGTCTTTTGCTTTCTGCCTTGTGATTTAAACAAGCGTAACTTTTTAAAATTATTTTTGGTCAGTGCCTCACAAATAAAAACAAACAATTCCATTCTCTCGTCGTAATCGGACGCAAAATTACTGACGACACCAAAAATGATTTTGCTGTATAAAGCTAAAAAAGCCTCCCAGGCCTGGCGATTACCCTGTGTCAGGAGGTTTTTTAGTATCCAATTGGCTTTCATAAGACAATCATTCTTTAGCTATGGCGCTGAATTTCTTTATAAATCAGTCGCATGCCGTCCAGTGTGAGTTCCGCATCTAAAATAACTTTTCTTTCCAGATAAGGCGCAACAACAGAAGCCAAGCCACCAGTGGCGATGGTTTTGAATTTCCTGTCCAATTCCAGTTCGATCCGATTAAGAAGTCCGTTGATTAAATCCACCGTGCCGAACATCAAGCCGGATTGAATATTAGTTTCTGTATTTCTGCCAATGACTGTTTGAGGAAATTTTAACTCGACCTTGGGCAATTTTGCCGCCAATTGATGCAACACCGTCGCTGTCATTTCAATGCCTGGCGCAATGATGCCGCCGATAAATTCATCGTTTTCCGTAATAACATCAAAGGTAGTAGCCGTGCCAAAATCAAGTATAACCAACGGAGCACCATATTTTTCAAAGCCAGCCATGCCGTTGCAGATGCGATCGGCGCCCACCGATTTTGGATTATCGACCGCTAATTTTAATTTTATTCCCAAATCAGAATCAACAATGACCGGTCGCAAATGAAAATATTTTTCAATAATTTGAATGAACGGCATTGTCAAATCAGGCACCACCGAAGAGATCACCGCGCCGTTGATTTGTTTGATTTTTAACCTTGAGGTCTCGAATAATGAATTTATCAAAATCCAATATTCATCGCTGGTTCGAGCTACTCGACTTGACAAGCGCCAACAAGCCGTCAATTTTTCACTCTTATAAATGCCAATAACAACATTCGTATTCCCAATGTCGACCACTAATAGCATTTTGTCACTCCTTTTCTTTTCACTTCAGAATTCAGCTCCCGACATTCATCTTTTACCTGCTAGCGCGTCACAGGCACTTTTTAAATGATGCTTCTGCAAAAACTTAAATGATAATATCGCCGGTGATAATTTTTATCATTTTCCCATCATTAGCTTTTAATACCAAACAACCCTCTTCGTCCAAATCAAAAAACAACCCAGTTAACTTTTGCTTTTCTTGCAGCACGGTAATATTCTTTTTAAAGGTGGGACAGCGCTGTTTCCACTGGTTAAGAATTTCTCCCATGCCATCAGCTTTAAACTTTTCATAATTTCGTTCCAAGCAAGCCAGTATTTCAGCTAACATTTCTGCCCGGTCAATTCGCCTGTTGCTTTCAATTCGTAGTGAAGTAGCAAGGTCATTTACCTCGGCTGACCACTCAGCTGGATTGTGATTCACATTGACACCAATTCCCAGAATGATAAAAGCGATATTGCCGTTATCAAATTGGACATCCGATAAAATACCGCAGAACTTTTTGCCATTCAATAGCAAATCATTAGGCCACTTTAAGTCAGGTCGCAAGCCAATGATTTTTTCGACTGCCTGAGCCACTGATACTCCAGCTAAATATGGAATCAAACCCGATTTGTTCGATGGTAAATCAGGTCTCAAAATTATCGAGAACCACAAACCTTTGCCAAATTGCGAATCCCAAGTCCGAGCTTTTCTGCCTCGGCCTCTTTCCTGTTTCTCAGCAATGACCAGCGCGCCTTCCGGTTCATCCTGAGTGGCGCGCAAGTAAGCGAAATCGTTAGTTGTCCCAATACTCCAGAAAGCATAAATTTTTTTCCCCATTAGCTTTGTCTTCAATACCGATTTTATTCTATTCTCAGACAACACGTCGTACATCATTCTTGTTCGCAATTCCATTATTTCTCCAAATTAAACTTTTTGCTTTTTAGCCTAAAATACTCTCTTTCTCGTGGATGAAAACTTCGATGCACCTCTTTCAAATATTCCCTGTCCAAATGGGTATAAATCTGAGTGGTGGTTATGCTCACATGGCCTAACATCTCTTGTACGGCGCGCAAATCTGCCCCCCCTTCAATCAGGTGCGTGGCGAATGAGTGGCGAATCGTGTGCGGAGAGACTGGTTTAGTAATTCCCACTTGGACAACATAGCCATGGAGAATCTTCCAAAATCCCATTCGACTGAGCGCTTTTCCGCGAAAATTCAAAAACACTGTGTTTATTTTGCTAAAATTCTTTGCCAGCAGGGGTCGGCTTTCGGTTAAATATTTTTCCACATACTCAATTGCCTGTTCGCCAACCGGCACAATCCTCACTTTGGCGCCTTTGCCAACGACGCGGACAAGCTGTTGATCGAACATCAAATCGCTCAATTCAATTTTTATCAATTCAGATACTCTCATGCCCGTAGCATAGGCGATTTCCAAAAGCGCTCGATCGCGAATGCCAATGGAGGTCGTTAAGTCGGGCTGCTCTATCAATCGCTTCATCTCAAACTGATCGAGCACCAGGGGAAGCTTTTTTGCCAATTTTGGTGATCCAACCATTTCTGTCGGATCTTCTGTTGTCACATCTTCGCTTTGCAAAAATCGGTGAAACATCCGGATGGCCGACAAATTTCGGGCAATAGACAAGGAGGTCAAATCAGCTTGGTGAAGGTAAGTTAGATAAGCGCTGATGGCAGAAGAATTGATGGTTTGAGGTTCAGCAATATTGATCGAATCTAAAAATTGCGCATACTTTGCCAGATCAGTGGCATAGGCCTCAATAGTATTCTCTGCTAAATTTCTTTCAACGATTAAGAAATTGATGAAATTATCGATGTATTTTTCCATAACCTCATGGCCACAGAAGCGAATTTATGCTGCTGGTTTTTTTGACGCTGTTTTGTCAATAATATGCTCAGTCAATGATAGCGCTATCCCGCTTAACATGACTTCAGGACCGAGATGAGAAAAATTGCCAGATAATACGGTTCTATCGACATTGGAATACATCGAACAGCCGGCTTCTCTTTCCACAATCAAGCCACAGACTTTGCCGCCTTGCTCGCTAAAGAAGGTGACTTCTGATAACATTTCACTAACGACGTAGCCGGTACAAAAATGAAGTTGAAGATGAGAACTTTCCGTGTAAACCGAAATCAAATTGCCATATTTTTCGCCAATTCGAATATCCGGATAGATCTCCAAGGCTAATTTTCTCTTCTGATCGCTATCCTGCAAGGTCAGTCGGTAGTTATTACCTTTCAATTTCCATTCGCAGGCAAGTACCTTGGAGATTTTTTTGATATCCTTTTCAGCAAAAACGCAGCTGCACATTTTTCTTTTTCCTTTGACATTTATGATTGGTGTTGCGGTGAAGCGGAATCAGTTATCAATTTCACATAAATCGCTTTTGGGCCTTTCTCTCCATTAATGGCTTCATATTCTACCGCTGCGCCAGGCTCCAATGTTTTAAAACCATTTCCCTGATCCAAAATATTCGTGAAATGAACAAAAATTTCTTCACCTGCTTCGCTGTTGATATAACCATATCCTTTGATTTCATCAAACCATTTCACATGACCCGTCGGCATCTGTGTCATGCCTCCTTAAAAAATATTTCATGAAACCGACCACTTTAAAAATACAGCTCCTTTGGAAAAATATTTATGCTTTCATTGAGCGACTCACATATCAAATGACGCATTAATATATAAAGAATAAATTAGTATGTCAAGCTGAAATTTCACCATTGCCAAATTGATTTTTTAAGTTGAGAAATCGCCAACGGAATATTCGGCTGTCCAAAAACAGCAGTGCCTGCCACCAGCACATTTGCGCCCGCCTGCGCTACTTGTGGCGCCGTTTCTGTGCTGATACCGCCATCAACTTCAAGGTACACCTTTAATG
>CAZNDR010000231.1:0-3482 GCA_964571835.1 uncultured Cytophagia bacterium
GGATGTGGTTGAGAACTATTTAAGAGAGTCGCTTCCCTTTCAAAAAATTTATCAGGAAGTGATCTCATCGGTCTTTGTCACCGACGACGAAGCTAAAGCTGATTACATGAAAAGAAATCAAAAAGCAAAAGTTAAATATATTTTCTTTGAGGCTAATCTCTACAAATATGCTGATTCATTGATCAGCAAAAATGAGATCGAAAAATATTATGAGGAAAATAAAAAAGATAAGTATCAGGAGCAGGAAAAGCGGCGCATCCATTATGTGCTGTTTGAATTGAAACCCACAGCTGCTGACACCCTTCAGATAAAAGAATTTGCTGATGTTTTAATAGACAGCATCAAACAAGGCGTTGATTTTGCCAGTTTGGCTAAAACTTATTCAGAAGATCCCGGCTCAGGCAGCAACGGCGGTGATTTGGGATATTTTGAGAGCGGAACCATGGTGAAACCTTTTTCAGATGCTGCCTTTGCGGCGCCGATCGGCGAGGTGGTCGGACCCGTGTTATCTCAGCACGGCTTTCACATTATTAAAGTAGAAGACAAAAAAATCGAGGACGGCAAAGAGAAAGTAAAGGCACGGCATATTCTGCTCAAGATTGAAGCTTCCCGCAACACCTCAGAAACAGCTCGCGACAATGCCAATTACTTCGCTGAAATGGCGGCTGAGGAAGGTTTTTCTCAGACAGCGCACAACGAAAAGATAAAAGTGGACACAACCAATTATTTTGCTAAAGGCGGCTTTATCCCCGGTTTAGGCTTGCAGAAAATGATGTGCGAAACTATTTTCAACAGCAAACCGGGCAAAACAAGCCGGCTCACCTATATCGAAAACAAAGGCTATGTGATTTATGAACTCATCGATATTCAAAAAGCACGCTTTCAGCCGCTGACCGAGGTTGAAGCGAGTATTAGGAGTACGCTGCAAAGAGAAAAACAAAAAGAATTAGCGGGTGAAGCCTGTCGAGCTTTTAGAGAAAAAATTACCGATCCGGCTGATTTTGATACTTTAGCCAAGCAGTATTCACTGGTCTTAAAGGAAACGGATTTTTTTGCTATGAATAGCTATGTCAGCGGAATCGGCAATGAAACTAATTTTAGCGGGACAAGCTTTGGCTTGAGGGTAGGTGAAGTTTCCGCGCCGGTGAAAGGTACGCGGGGCTATTATTTGATCAAGTTGCTGGAAAAGCAGGATGTCGACCAATCATCATTCAACCTGCAAAAAGAGAGCATTAAAAGAAATTTAATGGAACAGAAGCAGCGAACTGCCTACAATAACTGGTACAATAATTTAAAAGCCAGCGCCAATATCAAGGATTATCGGTATAAGTTTTTTAATTGATAAATCGTTCAGCCGATAATAGATAATAAAGGTGTCTTTTAATATTGAAAGACACCTTTTTTAATTTTATTGAAATATGTTAACTGGCTATGAAGGAGAGCTACCATTTCATCGGCAAACTTTCCCTAACAATAAAAGATTGACTTTTCAAAATATTCTAATTCTAAAAAGTTGCAAATTAGCTTTTTGGGTTGCAGCGTAGTGATGCTCTCCTTGCCATCTGAACGTACAATACTTTAAACATCTGCTGCATCATCGCTGTTCTGATTTCAGGATCATTGTTCAATTTTTTATAAAAATCAAAATGCTCCTCCAGCATTCCCTGCAACTCAGTATTGAACTTTCGTTCGAATGCTAAAAAGACGTTTTCTTCGGGATTGTTCATCACTTCTTCTTCAAACTCTTCATCTTTGCTCAAGCGGCTTAGCAGCGAGTATATCACTACTTTATTGCTTTCATTAAAATCCGTGGCAAACTGTTTGTTAATCGCCTCAATAATTTTGGAGAGCGGTTCTAAAAAGTCCGGAGTTCCTCCCATCGGATTGCTTCGCGCCAGTGGGATTGCCGTCTTCATCCAGCACATCGGTTATCTGGATGAAATGTTGGAGCAACTCCAGAAAGCTGTCCTTTTGCAACACTTCTTTCCAGAGATATTCGGTAGCATAACCATAAGTCGATGGATTGCCTGCGCAGCCATCACGGCCTTTATTGAACGGCAAAAAATAGGTCTTATCCCCGCGCAGATGCGTGGTCATGTACACCAGGTCTTCATCGAGCGCAAAATGCACCGGGCAGCGACCGAATTTAAACAGCGGCTCGCGTGGGTCGCGATCTTGCTGATATTGGCGAATGGCATTTTCGACATTGTAGCCGGAGCCGGTCATGCGGTCTTTTAGCTCCATCGTCACTAACGGAATGCCATTGAGAAACAGCATCAGGTCCAGCGCGTTCTCGTTTTGGCTGCTGTATTTCACCTGGGTGATCACGCTGAAAATATTGCCCTGATACTTTTTTTATAACTGATGTTCAAGCCACTAGCTGGCTTGAAATAGACAAAGTCAAAATACACGCCATAACTAGCAAACGGTTTGCGCAGCAGCTCCAGCGTGCCGCGTTTGGCGATTTCATCTTTGATTTTGTTCAGCAAGGCGTCTTTTGTTCGGCTGCCTAATTGTCGCTGATATGCTTGCCACGGTGCCGGCTGCGTGGCAATGAGAAAATTGATCAGCAGCTCTGGATCAAGGCATAGATTTCTATCATAGTCTGACGGTGTCCGAACGAAATATCCGGCTGAGTGCAATTCGTTTTCAATTAATGATTCCATATCTTTTTCAAGTACCTTGGGCAGAGTTTTCGCCTTTCAAATAATTAACCACGAACGACACGAACTACACGAAAATTTTGCCTAATTTTAGTTCGTGAATTTTGTGTGGTTCGTGGTTCATAAAATAATTCTTTCAATAGTCGCTTTAGGATAATGCCCAAAATTAACCAACAATCCGAGCCTATTTTGTGTGGCTTTCAAATAGTTGAAAACCTGCGCCCGATGTTCATCAGCAATATCTTTAACCGCTTTTAATTCGACAATAATTTTATCATAACAAATGAAATCCGGTTTATATGTTTGCTGAAGTTTATCGCCCTTGTACCATAACGAAAGCTCGGTCTGGGCGACAAAAGGGATCTGTCGAAGCAGGAATTCTTTTGCCAGGCATTCCTGATATACTGCTTCCAAAAATCCGCATCCCATTTCCCGATACACCTCAAAGATCGCTCCTTGAATAGCATAGCATTCTTCCTTGTAAAGAATTTTATCGTCTGGCATAAATTGTTTCCTTTTTTAGACAACGAACCACATGAAATTTCTATTAACCACGAAATACACGAACCACACGAAATTTCTGTAGACCACGAAATACACGAAGCACACGAAATTTCTGTAGACCACGAAATACACGAACCACACGAAATTTCTGTAGACCACGAAATACACGAACCACACGAAAATGTATTTTTCTTTTGTTCGTGTTTTTCGTGTGTTTCGTGGTTCATGTTTTTTTTCCCCGCACATCGATTTTCCCGGTAACCGCCGCCGTATTTCTATTAACCACGAAATACACGAACCACACGAAATTTCTGT
>CAZNDR010000231.1:3582-6913 GCA_964571835.1 uncultured Cytophagia bacterium
ATACACGAACCACACGAAATTTCTGTAGACCACGAAATACACGAACCACACGAAATTTCTATAGACCACGAAATACTCGAACCACACGAAAAAAATTTTTTGTTCGTGTTTTTCGTGTGTTTCGTGGTTCATGTTTTTTTTTCCCGCACATCGATTTTCCCAGTCACCGCCGCCGTGATCAGCGCTTGCTTGTATTCGGTCAATAGCTCGATCTGTTTTTCGATTTTGGAAATTAAGGTGTCGATTTTTTTTGTTTCCCTGATAAGGAAATCGGCGATAGCGTGTTGCTTATTTTTAGTTGGACAAGTGATAAATATATTTTTTATCAATGTACCGGTTACTAATGGTTGGGCATTTTGACTTGCATAATCATTAATATTAATTGACTCCAATAAAAAACGATAATAATTTTGATCGAAAGTTTTCATTACCCTAACTACTAATGCATTGTCAGAAATAAAACATTTATTGAATAACAAATGAATATTCCCACAAAGTGCACCAACTCGACCTATTATGAACAGAGGACCAATAAAATTATATCGATCACAATAACCGATAAAGCCATTACCACCAAATACTTCAATTTGACCACTATCTGATAAATCTTCTTTTCGGATTCCTTCACCGCTTTTGATAAATTTGATTGTCCATTTCAACCGTTTCACCTCCCACCCTCTGGTATCTTTCCAATCCATTCCACACCGGAATCTTTCATTCTAACATTGGGATCAAGCCCTTTGGTGACCGCGTGAGTGATGAGCGCCGCCCGCTTTTCCTTGAGCAGCTCGATCAATCGGCGCTGTTTCTCCACAATGGTGTCGATGCGGGCGGTTTCAAGGTCAAGGAAATCGGCGATGGTTTGCTGTTCAGGAAGCGGAGCAAGAATAATCAATTTTGGAATATGCTTTTTATCTATTCAAACCTGGAACAGCACTATCCTGGCACAACACTAATGATAGATTTAATAGAGTGCTAGCAAAACCTAGGCTATATTTCGGCCGCGCTCAGCATGACAAGGCTGAAATGTCAGCCTGAGCAAAATCGAATGGTGCAGTCTCTTTTCACAAATGCCACTTTATTGGCAAAACCCACGATTTGTTTTCCACTCCATTCAATAAATCAAAAATTATTAAAATATCAAGCATTAAGTTGTTCATTACAAAAATAGCCTTCACTTAGAAAAACATTTTTCGAGAACAAAACAAAAAAACACTTTTTTCCTGACAGATCAAAAAGCAAACAGATTTACTATCTTCGCAATTCTCGATTCTGCACAAACGCCACAATCTCTTTCAAAAATCTCGGGCCGTACTGCTTCAATTTGGCTTCGCCCATGCCGAAGATTGCCGATAACTCGCTCCAGGTAATGGGCACGCGGCTGGCCATTTCTTTGAGCGTTCGGTCGTGGAAAATAATGTAAGGTGGGATATTTCGCTCATCAGCGATGCGCTTACGCAAATCACGCAAGCGTTGGAAAAGCGTCTCGTTGATCGATAATTTTTCTTCCTGCACTTTGGCCGATTTGGGTTCCAGGTAAGGAGTGAGCAACACTTTTTCTTCCTTAAAAAGCACGGCGTGACTTTTTTCAGTCAAGCGCAGCACTGGGTACTGGCCGCCTTCCATTTTTAAAAATCCCTGCTGCATCAACTCGCGGGCAAAACCTTGCCAGCGTTTTTTGGGGATGTTTTTGCCAATGCCATAAGTCGAAAGGTGCTGATGCCCGTTTTGAAAAATCCGTTCGCTGTTAGCGCCCCAGAGGACGTCGATGACGTAATTGAGGCCAAAACGCTGATTCAACCGGTAAACGCAGGATAGCATTTTTTGCGCGATGATGGTGCCGTCGAATTTTTCTCGTTCGTCTTTGTGGTCAAGACAGTTATCGCACGTGCCGCAATTGTCATCGGAATAACTTTCACCAAAATAGTCCAGAATAACTTTTCGCCGGCAAATGGGCGTTTCACAGTAGCTGATCATCTGGCGGAGCTTGTCATAGGCGATTTGTTTCTCTTGGGGATTTTCTTTTTCTTCGATAAAAAACTCTATTTTGCTTTTATCGCCATAACTGTAAAACAACAGACAATCGCTGGGCAAACCATCCCGTCCGGCGCGACCAGTTTCCTGGTAGTAGCTTTCCAGATTTTTAGGCAGATCATAATGGATGACAAAGCGCACGTTGGGCTTATCAATGCCCATGCCAAAGGCGATCGTTGCCACGATAATGTCGACATTTTCTTTGATGAATTTTTCCTGGTTTTTGCTGCGTGCGCTGCTGTCCAGGCCGGCGTGATAAGGCAGGGCACGAAAGCCGTCAAACACCAGGGCATCAGATAGGCTGTCCACCGTTTTTCGGCTCTGGCAGTAGATAATGCCGGAGTCGTTGGGATGGGCTTTCAGATAATCCACCACACGCTGATAGGTATCGCTTTTGTGTAACACACGGTAAAATAAATTAGGTCGATTGAAACTAACTTTAAAAATTTGTGGTTGGCGCATCTTGAGCAACTGAATGATGTCATTTTGGACGGTTGGCGTTGCGGTAGCGGTTAGTGCGGCGATGGGTACTTTGGCGAATTCATCTTTTAAAATAATCAACTGGCGATATTCTGGGCGGAAATCGTGTCCCCATTCGGAAATACAATGGGCTTCATCAATGGCAAACAGGCTAACTGGCAATTGTTTGAGGAATTCGAGAAATGCTGGCATCATCAACCGTTCCGGCGCAACGTAAAGCAGCTTAATTTCATTTTTTATCAACTGCGTTTTAACGAAGGCGATTTGCTCATGATTCAGTGAACTATTAAGGTAGGCAGCGGAAATACCGTAATCGCGCAGGCTGTCCACCTGGTCTTTCATCAGCGAGATGAGTGGCGAGACGACGATGGTCAAGCCAGCTTGCAAAATTGATGGCAACTGATAACACAACGATTTACCGCCGCCGGTTGGCATGAGCACAAAAACATCGCGGTGCTCTAAAATCGCCGAGATGATCTCTTGTTGCAGCGGTCGAAATTCAGTGTAGCCAAAATATTTTTTAAGGGCTTCGAGCATTAATCTTCAGAATTTAATAGTCCTAAAAATTGAATGACCAAATCACTATAAAGAAAATCCAAATTACAAATAAATCTCAAATTCCAAATCTCAATTTTTTAGCCTAAATTGGAATTTGCGTTTTAGATATGATAGTTTGTTCGTCGCTTGCTTATTGCTTGTAAATTGAGATTTAGGCTTGCAAAATAATAATTTTATGAAATATACTTCTTAAGGATAAGAATGCAACATCGCTAAACCGATGCCATCGCTTGAAGCGATGGCATCGGCAGCTTTTGCA
>CAZNDR010000232.1:0-6902 GCA_964571835.1 uncultured Cytophagia bacterium
TTTTCTTTAAGGGCAATTTTGCGGGACTCTATATTTATTTTTTCTTTATCCATTGATGCCCGAGGCCTGGTCTTAATACCTGTGGCGGCGCAAAATAACGATATGTTTTGCGAAACGATCCCAGCGTCAATAGCGCCCCATTCGTATTTCAATTCCGGCGTTCCTCTTTTGAATCGTGAGAAATCAGAGATTAATATTATTTGAATCGGCGGCTGGGAAGGCTCCGGCAGCGGTTGTTGAACCGTGCCAGCTTCTGCTTTAGGCTGAGGTGGCGGTAACCGTAAAATTTGAGACCGGAAGTCTCCGGCTTGCACTAACACCAAGGCATGCTCATCGGCATTGTACAGATAAATACCCTCTTTCATAAAAAGAAACACGTCAATATCGTGAGCATTCATGGCGGACGAGGCAGTATATTTTTTCTCCTCTGGTCGGTTGATGCCATTGGCAGCCCATAATAGGTCGGAAAGATCCTGCAGACTCAAGTCTTGCTCAGACCATTCCCGAGCCGAAGCCTTCACTGATAGTGTTTCCATAAATGGCAATCCCCGTTTCTTGTCAGGTTCGTTGAGCTTGATGGTTTTTGATCCTGCCTCCTGCCCCAAACTGGGGACGGATAATAAAGTGACGACCGTGAAGATTAGTAAAATATTGACAACAGCCATAGCAACGTTTTTCATAATGACCTCCGCTTTGATAAATATTTTAGCTGAAATTTTTGCTATTTTTTAAAAGATAACCCATTGCTACCGCGAAGCGGTTTCGTTCAATAGAAAGTTAGCTATCTATTTTTTTGGCTGAAGTATTGAAATTCCTATTCAATCACAAACAAGCCATCGCCCAATTTCACCTCCTGTGCATCTGCCACTAAAATTTTTTTTATTATCCCCATTTCGGATTTATTCGTACCTTGAAAAACAATGTGATTAAAAGTTTTCATCACCTCGATCAAGCCGAGCACTTTCCCTTTTTCGATTTTTTGTCCTTCCTCCACGTAGGGCGGCACCTCCGGCGATGGCTTACGATAAAAAATGCCGGTCGTAGAGGCGCGAATCAAAAAACCTTCATCAGTATCTTGTTGATGATTTGCTTTTGTGTAAGCCTTTGCCGTTTTATCAATCGACTGCATATTTTCCGTGCTTAACCGACACAGCTCCTGCTTGTACCCGACTGGTATAATTTTGTCTCTATCATTTTCAATAATAACGCAGCCACAAACATCAGACGGCAAATATAAATGGTAGTTCGTGTTCAAAATTTTTAATTTTCCAATTAATGCGCTCGATGAAAGATAAGCACCAGGTTCCTGAGCCAAAGAGAATAATCCCACCGATGGAGACAATACGCTAATTTCGTCATTTTGTGTTTCTGTTAGTACGTTCAAACATTGCATCAATTAATTGGCTCTCCTCATTTATCAAACTCAATGCTAAAAAACTAAATTCCCCAAAAATTCACATATTCAAATGCTATCTTTCGTAACCGATCACGGGGTATATTTTATTAATATGAATGACCAAACAAAAAGCTGATTGGGCTAAAGCCCAAGTGATTTCAGATTTCATTAGTTTCTCCGCCATAAATGGCAGAGCTATTCAGGAAAATTGAATAGCATAATTTCCCCACAAATTCTTTAGGCTTTAGCCCTTCATTGCATTTGGTTTTTTTCAACTGGTCATTCATATTATTAAAGAGCTCATCATGCCTTTTCACCCTCTTTTTTAAGAGAGGAGGACAAAGGGGGTGAGCTTTAAAATAGCTCAGTACTCTATCATCGGTTACTAACTTTCTCACACAAAGTTTGGCAATTTATGATTTTTTAAAATTTAGTTTTTGGTGCATGGAGTCTTTACAGTTATAAATCATCTTTCATAAAAATGCCCGAACTCGACGAAAACGTATCAAGACAACGCCTCCAGGTCATGCAGCGCCCAAATCCGCGGATTCTTCAGCCGGCGATAGCCGATGCTTTGGTAGCACATATCAACCACTGTTTCCAAGTAGGCGCGCAATTCGTGAAGCAAAATGATCTCGTCGGTATCCAGTTGTCGCGCCGAAAGGATCGGATCCATTTCTTTGGTGATGCGGCGTTCTACCTCTGCCATGCCCTTTTTCACTGCCTCGTAGTCTTCTTGAGTTGTAAAAAGGATATTGAAGTTTTCATCTAATTTGGTACGATAAGCGCCGATCGCCAACGTTCGGCCTTCCATTACGGCTAATCGGGTCAGCGGCGTGGAAAGCTGGATGATTGGTTCGTACGGCCTACCATTCATAGCATAATAGCCAGCGCCCGAGGCTTTGCGCAGTAGTACCGTGATCGCTGGATTCGTATTATTGGAAATAGTGTACAACAAATCTGATCCATAGCCAAGCAGTCCCATTTTTTCTGCTTCAGGCCCGATGTCAAAGCCAGCTACATCTTGCAACCAGATCAAAGGCAAACCGTCATCATTGCAGGCGCGGGCGAAGCTGGTCATTTTAGCAATGCCGTCACGATAGAGAATTCCGCCCGGCCGTTTTATATTGTTGTAAACCGGATGATCGGTTAAATTCTGATTGTTGGCAATAATCCCCACATAGTTCCCGTTGATTCTGCCCACGCCGCAAATAATTTCTTCTCCCTTATTGGGAAAAAGCTCCCAAAAAAGGCTGTTGTCCAAAATTCTGGCAATGATCTGTTTCATATCGTAGGTGATGCGATAATCGATGGGTAAAATTCCTTCTATCTCTGCGGGATCATAAAAAGGGGGAGCTGCCTCCTGGCCGTAACGATAGTAAACGTTCGCCGGGGACGGAAGCGTGTCGATTTCTCTTTTAATTTTTTGCAGCGCCGTCTCGTCGTCGGGCACTCTAAAATCGGCGCAATGGGAAAGATGCACGTGAACATCTGGTCCGCCAATGGTCAGAGAGGTGATTTTCTGGCTTTTTCCACCTTTGACGAGCGCAGCGCCAGCGATGACCATATACGCCTGCTCGGTCATATAAACCACATCGCTGATGATAGGCATATAGCCGCCGCCGGCAATACAATCGCCGAACACCCCGGCAATTTGCGGCACTCCATGGGCGCTGAGCAAAGCATTCATTTTAAAAATGTAACCAGCGCCCGTTTTGCCAGGAAATGTCCTGGATTGCTCGGGCAAAAACAGCCCGCTGCAATCGATTAAATACACTACTGGAATTCTTAGTTTTAAAGCGATCTCCTGAGCGCGCTCGATTTTTTCAGGAGTTAATGGCCACCAAGCGCCAGAAGCGACTGTATTGTCATTGGCAATAACCACCGTGTAACGGCCTTCGATCTTCACAAAAGCTGTGACCACGCCTGCTGAGGGAGAAGTCCGCTGGCTTTTGCCGTCAAAAAAATCCACACTATAATTGACAAATGTCCCAATCGGAAAAATCCTTGTTCCCGTATCTTTTAAATATTCAATTCGCTCCCAAGTTGTCAGCTTGCCTTTTTGATGCACCCGCTCAATATATTCATCGCCCCAACCGTTTTTGATTTCTTCTCTCTTGGAAATATAAGCCTGGTTTAGTTTCTCCATGCTTTCCAAATTGTTTTTATATTCTTTTTTATCCATAATCGATTCAATGGAAGAACCAATTCGATCTAAAAGCACTTTTGCCATAATTTTCTATTCTTTAAAAATTTAGTAAGGCATGAAAGTCCGGAATTATGAAGAAGACCATCGGTTGAATCTTCGTATAAATTAATGTGTCGTTGCAAAGATGTCCATAATAATCTATCCGACAAAAAGGTTGCTATCGTATAAAATATGCCAATAATATACGATGCCATCGCATAAAAGGCAAGATTTTATATTGCCAATCAAGCAACATTCTGGCTAAACGATTTTTTTATTAAAGTAATTATTCAAAGAGCCGGTGTTATATTCTCCTTTTTTAAAAGATTCCCACTCTAAAATCTGCATATGCAGCGGAATGGTTGTTTTGATTCCCTCAATTTTAAAATCGCTCAAAGCGTTTTTCATTGTTTCCATGGCGGTCTGGCGATTTTCTCCATGAGCGATAATTTTGCATATCATGGAATCGTAAAAGGAAGGGATTTCGTAACCGGCTTTCACATGCGTATCCACTCTAATAGTGCCTGGTCCGATCTTTGTTGGCAGAATAAACCTGGTAATTTTTCCTGGTGATGGCATAAAATCATTTTCTGGATCTTCGGCGTTGATGCGGCACTCGATGGCATGACCAGAAAATTTGATTTCACTTTGGCAGCGGGAAAGCCGATGATTGGCAGCAATTCTGATCTGTTCCTGCACAATATCAATACCCGTAACCATTTCAGTGACTGGATGCTCCACTTGCAAACGAGTGTTCATTTCCATAAAATAAAATTTACTGTTTTCATCCATTAAAAACTCAACCGTGCCAGCATTCACATAGCCTATTTTTTGGATAGCTTGGCAAACGAGTGCCCCCATTCGTTTTCGCAGCTCAGGCTCCACCGCAGGAGACGGTGACTCTTCGATGAGTTTTTGATTTTTTCGCTGAATGGAGCATTCTCGTTCTCCGAGGTGAATTACATTATGATAGGAATCGGCTAAGATTTGAAATTCAATGTGATGTCCGTTCAAAATAAGCTTTTCCAGATATAATGAAGCATCGCCGAAAGCTTTTTCGGCTTCTATTTTTGCTTGATGGTAAAATGCTCCCAATTCATCATCGTTATTGCAGCGCCTGATGCCTTTGCCGCCGCCGCCAGCTGTAGCTTTGAGCAAGATCGGATAGCCATAGTTGTTGGCGATCGCCTTCGCCTCGGCTAAATGAGAGATATTGCCCTCGCTGCCGGGAATTATGGGCAATCCGGCCTCTTTCATGGTTCGCTTTGCCTGCGATTTGTTTCCCATCACTCTTATCGAATGTGAAGAAGGTCCAATAAAAGTCAGCTTATTCTGTTCACACATGTAAGAAAACAAAGGATCTTCAGCCATAAAACCAAAGCCAGGATGCAGTGCCTGGCATTCCATATTCATTGCAGCCTGCAAAATCGCCTCTTTGTTTAAATAACTTTGGCTGCTGGGACCGGGGCCAATACAAATTTTTTCATCAGCGTGCTCCAGATGAGGTGAATTTTTATCAGCCTCCGAGTAAACAGCCACCGTCTCAATCCCCAGCGTCTGACAGGCTTTGATAATTCGCAAAGCAACTTCACCACGATTGGCTATGAGTACGCGCTTGAAAAGTTTGGGATTGGTAGTCATAAGATTTTCTCACCCATATGCAAACTAAGTTTCTTTAACTTAAACAAACCAGATTTCTTAAAGCAATCTGGTTTGTTACTATGGCGCATCCACATCGGCGGTTAAAGGTGGTTTCTCCAATAAGCTTACTGCAACGCCAGCAATGACAATACGCTTATTTTCAAAATGTCCGATCAATCTAATTACTGCCTTTACTGAGGGCATGAGCAAACTGCGTTCAGCAGTAACATTCATTTAATATGCCCTGTTAATTTCGCCCGGCGCTAATAAACAATTTCGTCAGCTTCATTCGATTCATTAGCGGGCAATCCCAATCCTGTGGCCATATCAAAGATAGAATTTAGTTGCTGCCAACAGAGTGCTATTGAGGCATACTTTTGCTCTTCCTCCTCGATGGCTGGCACTGCCTGCCATCGGTCGCGAAATTTCCTCAGTAATAGCCTATTATTTTCACGTGCCATTGAATAATTTTCCTCAAATAGCATCATGCTTGCCGATTTTATGGCACCCAAAAATCAGACAGATAACCGATAGTTTAGGTTTAGTCAAAAACCAAAGGAAACCTTTTATGAAATTTTTTTCTTAATCTCAATCTTAACCTAATCCTAAAATAATGCCTTTATCTTTTTTTTTTAGCTTTATCTTTGCCTATACCCCGATATCCGGCACAAACTTGTAACCGTACATAATCGCTCCGGTTTTGCCTTCCTCATTAACGCGTCTAAATTTGGCAACCAGTCGATCACCCATTTTCAGTTGCTCAGGATTGCAATCGGTAATTTGTGCCATTATTCTAATTCCTTCATCCAATTCCACTATGCCAACAGCGTAAGGTATTTGATCACCAAAACCTTCCGGCGCGACGCGAATAATAGTAAAGGTGGCCAATTTTCCTTTGCCAGAAAGATTTGTTTTGATACATTTTTTAGCGCCACATTTAGGGCAGATTAATCGTGGTGGGAAAGAGAGATAACCACATTGATTACATTTCTTAGCTTCCAACCGGTAACGTTGGGGAATTTCTCTCCAGAATCGTGGTATGTGCATTATTTCACCTCCAGAATATGAATAATACAACTTCCGCCCGACCCGCCCATATTTTGTGTCAAGGCGGTTTTAGCATTTTTGATTTGACGCTCGCCGGCTTCACCACGCAATTGAGTGACTGCTTCACCAATTTGAGCGACCCCGGTGGCGCCAACTGGATGACCTTTGGATTTTAATCCCCCGGAAGGATTGATGGGGAATTTTCCTGTCAAAGCAGTAAACCCGTCGGAAGTAGCTGGTCCGCCCTGACCTGGTTTGACAATTCCCATCGCTTCTATCACCATAATTTCAGCGATAGTAAAACAATCATGAACTTCAGCAAAATTGATATCAGTGATCTTTTTATTCGCCATGGTCAATGCCCGCTGACAGGCAATCTCAACCGCCGTCAATTTAGACAGATCAGCACGCTGACTCAACGCAATGGTATCGGTTGCCTGTCCGATGCCAGAGATAACTACCAGCGGTTTGGAAGCTATTTTCTTAGCCTCTTCCAGCGGAGCTAATAGAACAGCAGCGGCGCCGTCGGTGATTGGAGAACAATCCAGAATGCGAATGGGATCAGCTACCAAAACGGAATTCATCACCTGCTCGCGGGTGACTTTCATGGGAAATTGGGCGTGGGGATTT
>CAZNDR010000233.1:0-6883 GCA_964571835.1 uncultured Cytophagia bacterium
AATGTCATGGTGTGGTGTTTGGTGTAGAGACGTTGCATTGCAACGTCTCTACACCAACAATTTTAAACACCAAATCGTTATTGACAATAAGGGATAAATAAAATCAGATGCAAAATAAATAAAAATTATATAATCCACGCACAAAAATCGGTCTATTTTTATGTCTGAATTATTCAAAAACAAATACCGCATCCAATCCAGTCGTTTGCCTGGATGGGATTATAGAAATGCTGGTGGTTATTTTGTTACAATTTGTACCCAAAATCGGGAATGCTGGTTTGGCGAAATTCGTAATGGGGAAATGCTATTATCTGATATTGGAAAAATTGCAGATCAATATTGGCGGGAAATTCCTGAACATTTTAAAAATGTTCAAACAGATGAATTTGTCATTATGCCGAATCATTCGCATGGGATTTTATTTTTGATGGAATATAACCAAAACCAAAAATGTCGTTGTTGTTGTAGAGACGTTGCAATGCAACGTCTCTACAACAATGGGGATGGCGGTGGCGATGGCGATGATGATCTAATACCCAAAAATTTAAAAATGTCCCAAATATCGCCCAAACCAGGATCATTATCAACAATCATTCGATCCTATAAATCGGCAGTGAAACGATGGGCAGGTCAGAATAATTATCCTGATTTTGCATGGCAACCACGTTTTTATGACCGTGTTATTCGAAATAATTTGGAATTACAACATATTCGTGAATATATCTGGCAGAATCCACAGAAATGGGAATTAGATAGCAATCATCCTCAAATTCAAAATGCACCACAAGATTGGGAAGACGAAGATGAATTTAACTTTTGAAAATAAAGACGCCGAAGCTGCATTGGAAAAAGCCACCATGCAATTATTTGAATTACTCAGCTGGGAAGCGATTCAGGCGGAAAATGAGGCGGATGGTGACACAGCCATTCTTGGCCGGGAACACCAGGGTGAGGTGGTGTTAAAACGATATTTGATTCCTCAATTGCAGGCATTCAATCCCCATCTGCCTTCAGAAGCTTGGCAAATGGCGTATGAAATTCTGACTCGTGACCGCAGCGTCATGAGTTTGAATCATGCCAATCAGGAGGTGTATCGCCTGCTGAAAAACGGCGTTAAAATTTCTGTTCAAGATTCTGGAGGTGAAGAGACTATCGAGCGGGTGAAGCTTATTGATTGGGACACGCCTAAAAATAATTGCTTTCTTTTGGTGTTGCAATTATGAGTCAATGGCGATCCTTACAGACGCCGAGCCGATCTGGTCGGATTTGTCAATGGCATCCCGTTGCTGTTTATTGAACTGAAAGCGCCGAATAAACCGCTTTGCTATGCGTATCACGATAATCTGCGGGACTACCGTCAAACCATTCCGCACCTGTTTTGCTACCATGCATTCGTTTTTCTGTCCAATGGCAGCCAGGCAAAAGTCGGCAGTGCTCTGGCTGGTTTTGAGCATTTCGCCGATTGGAAAAAAATCGATGATGAAGGGGAGACAGAAGCCATTTCGCTCGAAACACTGATACGGGGCACCTGTAAAAAAAGTCGGTTCATGGATTTGCTGGAAAATTTTATCATTTTCCAGGAAGCGCTGGGCGGACTGATAAAATTGGTAGCTAAAAATCACCAGTATCTGCGCGTCAATAATGCGATTCGTGCAGTGCTGCAATTAAAAGAAAACCAGGGCCGGCTCGGTGTTTTCTGGCACACGCAAGGCAGTGGCAAAAGCGCAGCGATGATCTTTTTCACCCAAAAAGTGTTGCGAAAAATGCCCGGCAACTGGACGTTTGTGCTTGTCACCGATCGGGTTGAACTGGACGATCAAATTTACAAGACCTTTGCCAGTTCAGGCATTATTAACGAACAAAAGATACAGACAGAAAGCAGAACGCACTTGCGCAGTTGCTACAAGAAGATCACCGCTATATATTTACGCCGATTCATAAATTCAGAACTGACGATGGCAGGAAGCATCCCGTTTTATCCAACCGCAATGACATCGTAGTTATCACTGATGAAGCGCATCGTTCCCAGTATGATACGCTGGCGCAAAATATGCGGGATGCCCTGCCCAAGGCAGCCTTTATCGGTTTTGCTGGCACGCCGCTCATTAAAACCGAAGAAGAGAAAACACGGGAAGTATTCGGCGATTATGTGAGCATTTACAATTTCACCCAATCCCTCCAAGATGGTGCCACGGCACCGTTGTATTATGAAAATCGCATCCCAGAGGTGCAACTGACCAATGAGCAACTCAACCAAGATATGGAACGGCTGCTGGACAAAGCTATGCTCGATCAGGCGCAGGAAGAAAAATTGGAGCGGGAATTTTCCAGGAAATATCAAATTATTACTCGCGAGGACCGATTGGAGAAAATCGCTGCAGACATGGTGGCGCATTTTATAGGCCGAGGTCATCGGGGCAAAGCCATGTTTGTGGCGATCGACAAAGCCATTGCCGTGAAGATGTATGATAAGGCACAGAAATATTGGAAAAAATATTTGGCCGATCTGCATAAAAGAAGCAGAAAATTAGAAAAGAACCTCTTAAAAAAAGACGCTCTGAACGGCGTTTTAAATAAAATAAAATTCATGGAAGAGACCGATATGGCAGTGGTGATTTCGCAAAGCCAGAATGAAGTGGAAGACCTGGCGAAAAAGGGCGCCAAAATTTTTCAGCATCGCCGACGAATGATCAGAAAAGATCTGGATAAAAAATTTAAGGATGCCGACGATCCATTTCGCATAGTGTTTGTCTGCGCCATGTGGATGACGGGCTTTGATGTGCCGTCCTGTTCCACGATTTATCTGGACAAGCCCATGCGCAATCACACGCTGATGCAGACGATCGCCCGTGCCAATCGCGTGTGGAAGGATAAGACCAACGGTCTGATCGTGGATTATGTCGGTGTTTTTCGGAATCTGGAACGGGCGCTGGCAATTTACGGAGCGCCAACCGATGCGAAAACTGATTTTCCCATTAAAAATAAGAAAGAGCTTAAAAAGCAGTTAAAAATAGCCATCGATGAAACTGAAAATTTTCTAAAAAGGCACGATATTGATCTGGCCGAAATAATCGAAACTGAAGACGTTTATCAACAGACCAAAAAGAAAGAGGAAGCCGTTGAAAGGATTTTAATCAGTGAAAATTCAAAAAAGGAATTTTTAAATTAAGCCAATAAAGTTCAGAAAATTTACAAAGCTTATTTACCCGATCCTATCGAAGAGAATTACCGCTTAAAAGTCTATATGATTAGCAAAATTGCTGGGCAAATTCAATCGCTCACGCCACCGGCAGATATTTCAGAAGTTCTGGATAAAGTCGAGCAGCTGCTTGATGATTCAATAGGAAGCTTCACCATCGCCGAGCCGATTGAAGACTTCGAGGCAAAACTTTATGACGTTTCCCGCATCGATTTTGAAAAATTAAGAGAAAGATTTGAAAAAGGGAAAAAGCGAATTCAGATCGAGGAACTTAAAGCATTGATTGAAAGGAAGCTCAATGAAATGATCGCCGTGAATCGTGCTAGAATAGATTTTTTGGAAAAATATAAAGAAATGATCACTGAATATAATGAATTTTCTAAAACGGCTGAAGAGACATTTCAAAGATTAATAGACTTTATCAAAGATTTGAATGAAGAAGAGCAGCGCCACTTCCGCGAGGGGCTGAGGAAGATGAATTGGCGTTATTTGATATTCTAACTCGTCCGGAATTAAACCTGACTAAAAAAGAAGAGAAGGAAGTAAAAGGAATTGCTCGTCAACTTCTTAAAACTTTGACAGAGGAAAAATTAGTATTAGACTGGCGCAAGAAACAGCAAACTCGTGCCGCCGTGAAATTAGCGATAGAAGAAATTCTGGATAAATTGCTCACCTTGTTTGATAAAGTTCTATATAATCAGAAATGTCAGTTGGTCTATAATTATGGTTATGAGATGTTTTAATTATCAAGGTTGTTTGTGCGTTGATGAGTAAAAACTAATGATTAAATTCTGGTCTCCCTAGCAACGCCCTTATCGGCACGGCACAGTCGTCATTTTCGCGCCCGACCCAGACCGGCAACGGGTGAATGGACTGCGTCAAAAATACGATCCGGTTTCGCAGCTTTATTGTGAAGTTCATATTTCGTTGACAGAGCCGATTGTTCAAAAACCAACAGAAAGCGATTGGCAGCAGTTTGGGGCTATCGTTTCGAGTTTTAAATCATTTCAAATTGAATATGGTTTGGTAAATTCGTTCTTGCCCCGACCGGTAATTTATTTGGAAATTCAGCCGCGAGAAAAGTTGGCGAAAATTGCCAACGCACTTCATGCGTCTGGATGGCAGTGTCATCTGGCAGTAGGGCGAACCGGATATTGGCAGAAAAGAAAGACATTACGACGTCGCCTGTCAGATTTATGATTGGGCTAGCGATGGCTGCGATGAAATTTTTCTTGCCAATGGTCACGGCATTTTTGATTTTCACGGCAAACGAATTTTCATCTTGAATACAGATGGAAAATCTGATCATTCCATCCTTTTGGGCGATATGACCGGCGACGGCATTCCTGAGGTTACGCTGGTGACGATTGATTCTGGCAAAGTATTTATTTTCAAAAATGATAAAGGTAAAAAATCTGCAGCGAAAGTGCCGTTGGAATGCGGCGTGAATTTTACTTACTTTGAAATTTAGCGAATGCAACAAACACTAAAATGTTTAAATATTTCCATTTAAAAAAATGAAGTGCGCGGCAAAATGTGGGCTAAACTATGGCTACGCTCAGCATGACAAGGCAGAAATGTCACCCTGAGTCCCATGAATTCGTCAAAAGGTAATGCCCCTTTTCACTATGCACCTTGTTGGCAAAAGCCACGATTTGCCGCACACTTAAATAGGCAAGGAGTCTTTATTGGAAACCTACGGCTGGATCTCTATCATTCCCCCGGTTGTTGCCATCATTTTGGCAATCAAAACCAAACAAGTTTATCCGTCACTTTTTCTGGGCATTTGGCTTGGCTGGACCGCTATCCATAACTGGAATCCATTAGCTGGCTTGCGTTATGCTTTGGAAGCTACCGTGGATGTCTTCAAAGATTCGGGCAATACTAAAGTCATCATTTTTAGCATGATGGTGGGCGCGCTGATTATTCTCATGCAGCATTCTGGCGGCGTGACCGGCTTTATTCAGTGGGTCAGTCAAAAAGGGCTGGTGAAAAATCGGCGCAGCGCTGGGCTATTGCTCTGGCTTATCGGCGTGCTCATTTTCATTGAAAGTAATATGATCAATCTGGTCATCGGCGCCATTGGTAGACCGCTTTTTGACAAATTTAAAGCGCCTCGGGAAAAATTAGCCTACCTGGCACATTCGACTTCATGCCCAGTTTGCGTGATGATCCCATTCAATGGTTGGGGCGCTGTGCTCACCGGATTATTGGTTGCTCAGCAAATAGATAACGCTTTTTTTATGGTGCTAAAAGCGGTAACGACAAATTTTTATGCCATCTTTACCATTTTATTAGTGCTGATCATCATTTCCACCCAAAAAGATTTTGGACCGATGGCAAAAGCCGAGTTGCGTGCTCGACAAACCGGCAAGTTGATTCGCGATGGTGCGCAACTGCTCGTCTCCGAAGAGACAATTGCCATGCCGGTGAAAGCAGGTGCAAGACCGCGACCGCTGAATATGATTCTGCCTTTGATCGCCATGGTGCTGACCGTTCCGGCAGGATTGCTTATTACCGGGCATGGGCACATCACGCAAGGTTCTGGCTCGACGGCCGTCTTTTGGGCGGTGCTGGTTGGCATTGCTGTGGCCGGCTTTTTCTACAAAGTGCAGCACATTTTGGGCTTAAAAGAGACATTGGATTTGGTTTTGAAGGGCATGGGCGGATTGATCCCGATGGGGCTGTTAATGGTGTTTGCCTTTACCATGGGCGGCACCTGTAAGGTAATGGGGACTGGACCTTATGTCTCTGCTTTGGCCACGGCAGCAATTCATCCAGCGCTGGTCATTCCGTTGGTGTTTATGGTCGCCTGTTTTATCTCATTTGCTACTGGTACATCATGGGGAACATTTGCTATTATGATGCCCATTGCTGTTCCGCTGGCGCAAAATATGGGTTTGCCTTTGCCGATGATGGTCAGCGCTGTCATGGGCGGCGGTGTGTTTGGCGACCATTGTTCGCCAGTCTCTGACACCTCCATTATCGCCTCCATGGCATCCGCCTGCGATTTAATGGATCATGTCAATACGCAGT
Organism: uncultured Cytophagia bacterium; assembly: GCA_964571835.1. Classification (GTDB taxonomy): domain Bacteria; phylum Zhuqueibacterota; class Zhuqueibacteria; order Thermofontimicrobiales; family Thermofontimicrobiaceae; genus CAZNDR01. Next base: position 6,236 of record CAZNDR010000233.1, read on the forward strand.
TGCCCTATGCGCTGACAGCAGCTGGATTGGCGGTGGTGTTTTATTTGTTGCTTGGCTTATTAATGATGGCTTGATTTATAATGAGGTGAGAAATGATAAGTCACCTTTTATGGAGCAAACGATTTGCCATCAGCTATCATCTTTGCAGCAAGGATCATTTTATCTAATTTTCTACAATGAAAAGCTAATCCTATTTTTTATTATCTTTGCGTTAAGGAGTAAATCGCCTGTATACAATTGACATGCAAAGCGTAATAGCATTGGACTCCAGCTCTTTTGGAAAATCAGGTTTAATAATTCAGCATTAATTGCTCAACAGGTTTTGAATAATTGGCTACAAACAATTTTAGCTGATCGCTGAAAGCTTGTCATTTTTGTGCAATCATTATTAATATGAATAAACAGTTGAAAAAAACCAAAGGAAATGAAGGGTTAAAGCCCAAAGAATTTGTGGGGAAATTAAAAGATCTCCGTTCCAAAAAACGGAGCTATCCAATTATTATGAATAGCTCCGGCATTTATAGCGGAGAAACTTATGAAATCCGAAATCACTTAGGCTTTAGCCCAATCAGCTTTTTGACTGGTTAGTCATATCCTAAATTTCTAAAATGAAATTATTCTACAGGCATTAAGTCACTGAAAAATTGT
>CAZNDR010000234.1:0-6854 GCA_964571835.1 uncultured Cytophagia bacterium
CTTGGTACATCATTTCATAAATTCTTGTAGGATTCAATTGTCAAAAGGGAGAGCATTCAAGCACCATTAACACTGCTGAAGCAGTTCTTAATTTGTCGTTTTGCTTATTTTTCACTCCGCTGAAGCGGTGAGCTGTTTCAAGCGCAGTTTAATATGTGCAAGAGCGCCCCGCTTCAGCGAGGTGACTGCAGGTTACCGCAGGTAAAAATAACCGCTTCAGTGGTTTCAAAGCTTCGCTATAATTCAAACGATCCCTACATCAAATTATGAAATAATGTACTTAGTAATGCATGAGCCAATGCTACCATGCCAAAAGAAAAAGCCTTTAAGTCTGATTAACCTAAAGGCTTGATTTTTGTGGCGCCTCGCAGAATCGAACTGCGGACACACGGATTTTCAGTCCGTTGCTCTACCGACTGAGCTAAAGCGCCATAGTCAAATTTGAATTGACGCAAGATAACATATTTTTATAAAAAAGTCAATATTTTTTTTAGACAAACTTGGAGAAATCGTCAGAAAGATATGTTGATATTTTGGATTTTTTTACTTATGTCAATCGCTTTAGCCATCGGCATGTCCTTGCCCTCTAATTTTATTCCCAATTCAACAATTTTCTTAAAGGTTTTGATTTCATCTTCATCGACATAGATATAGGAAGCAAGCTGATGTTTGCCATCCCTAAAATGCATGCCTCCAACGTTAATCTTATCAATTTTCAATCCAGCTTGAATCAACTGCAGAGCTTCTTGCGGCGATTCAACCAGCAAAATTATTTTGTCATCATCGGCAATATTGGCCAGTTCTTCGATTGTTCCGGCCACAGATTGAATAGAAATGGTCAGCGGGACCAGGGCTGTTTCTCTGGCGCTTTTGTACATGTCACTTATGGTTGGCGAAGCAGCAATGGCATCATTGCATAAGATAATTTTTGTCGTTTTGAGATAAGATCCCCATCCGACAACCACCTGTCCATGGATGAGCCGGTCATCAATTCTTACTAAATCTAACGGCATAGAAGTTTTCCAAATTTCGAATAAATTTTAGTAACCGATCACGGGGTATATATTATTAAAAAATTCATCCCCCAACTCCGCTTCTGTTAAAAAGAAAAGTGGATGAGTTTCACAATAGTTAGATACCCGATGATTGGTTACAAATTTTAAGCTACAGTTATTTTGTTTTCAATGAATTGGCTGAGACATGATCAATTCCTCTTATCGCATCTCTCATGATAATGTCTGCTAATTCTGAGAGATCAAATTGACTTCGTTTGGTTACAAAGGAAATGAACATATTCAAATTGACGCCAGATACAATTTCAACTCGGTCAAATTTTCTGGCGATGGCGACCGCGGCATTCCAGCATGTTCCGCCTTTTAGGCTGGTCATAAAAATGATACCCTGATCCAATTTTTCGGCTATGATCAATTCTTCCAATTTTTCTACTAAACCATTTAGTGAGAAACCGCTGGTGGAAACGGTGACGATCTTATCAACTTTGCCTAAAATCGAACCAGCGGCTTTGGCGATAGCCGTGGCAATTGGACCATGAGTCAATAAAATACCGCTGATCATTGGTGTTCTTTCTCTGTTTGTCAAATTAAGAATGATATATTTTTGCTAAATCGTTATATGAGTGCATTATTCATTATCAAAAAATAAATGGTCTTTCAAGTCAGTGTTATTGCGCAATTTTTTAATCAGCCGTTCATTAAAAGCTTTGGCGGTAAATTGTCCTTGAATTTTAAGAAGTTGATTCAAAGCGATGGTTTCAGCAATCACGGTGATATTTTTTCCTGGGTAAATGGGCAGTTCGATCAGCGGTATTTGCACGCCCAAATAATCGACGTATTGCTCGTTCAGACCGGTGCGGTCATAGTCTTTCCCTGCTTCCCAATCGACGAGCCGCAAATCAACTTCGACTCTTTTTTGATATCTTATGGCGCGGACGCCAAAAATGCTTCTGACATCGATAATGCCCATGCCTCTTATTTCCATGTGGTGAAGAAGCGTTTCGTTGCAGGAGCCGATGATGAGCAATTCGGAGCGGCGGTGCAAGTTGACAATATCATCGGCTACCAGTCGATGGCCGCGCTCGACCAAATCGAGCGCCACTTCGCTTTTGCCAATGCCGCTGCGACCGGTGATCAATACACCGATACCATAAACGTCAACCAGTGAGCCGTGCTGAGTGGTAAAGGGCGCGAATTTTTTTTCTAAATAGCTGCTCAGAATTTGGGTCACATGGGTGGTCGAGTACAAGCTTTTAATAATAGCAATTTTCTTCTCATTAGCAATTTGTATAAACTCTTCTGAAGGACAATTGTTATCGGTAATGATGATGCAGGGAAGATCAAACTGCAATACTTTGCGCAGGCTCAATTCGCGCTTCACTGGGCTTAAGGTTTCTAAATAGGCTAATTCAGTATTGCCAAAAATTTGAAGGCGATTGTAGGTAAATACGTCAACAAAGCCACTCAAGGCTAAACCAGGGCGATGGACTTCGCGTTCAGTAAAGGTTTTATTCAAGCCTTCATGGCTACTGACTATTTCCAATTTAAGGAGATTTTTAAGATCTTCATATAAAATTTTTACTGATAGTTCATTCATAGGTAGCACTGTCTTATGTCAAAAAAAGCTGCTTCAGCCACAAAAGCCAAAGCAGCTAATCATGTTATTTTATACCGGCTTTCTCGAATTGTTGGTGTCTTTTTTGTTTATATCGTATCAACTGCCGTTCCATTTTTTCTACAGCCGCATCAATGGATTTATAGATATCTTCAGTCTTTTCGATGACGGTTAACGTTTGACCATGGACAAAAACATTGACCTCAGCAATCTGAATTTCCTTTTGATAATCCAACACAATGTCACAACTGATAATACCATCATAAATTTTCTCCAATTTCATGATTTCAGTTTCAGCATACTCTTTCAATCTTTGAGATGGTTTGTAATGACGAGCAGTGAAATTAATTTTCATACGTCTCCTCCTCGATGGATTAAACATCTGCTGGTGAATTAATTGACACTTTTATCTTCTTTATCGGCTCTGGGGTGAGCCTGTTTATAAATTTTTTTCAAACGTTCAGCCGAGACATGGGTATAAATTTGTGTGGTCGATAGGCTTGAATGTCCGAGCAATTCTTTTACCGCCATGAGATCAGCTCCTTCATTCAATAAATGGGTGGCGAAAGAATGACGCAGGCTGTGCGGAAACTTGCCGGTAGATGAAATGAGCTGTAAATATTTGGCTACTCTCAGTTGAATGCCCCGCGCCGATAAGGGTTTGCCAAATTTATTTAGAAACAACGCCTTGGTTTCCTTTTTAATTGATTTGGCTAATAATTCGTTCCGTCGACACAAATATTTTTTTACCGCCTGTTTTGCCATTTCGCCAATGGGGATCAATCTTTCTTTATTGCCTTTGCCAGTTACCCGGATGAGTCCGTTGACAAAATCGATACGATCGATAGTCAGCTTTTGCAATTCACTCAGTCGGATGCCGGTGCCATAGAATAGTTCAAAAATTGTTTTATCGCGTTCGCCGACAACAGTGCTGGTGTCAATCAAAGAGAGGACTTCTTTTATTTGTTCGTAAGTAAAAGTGATAGGGATTTTTTTTTCTGTCCGCAAAGAAAATAGTCCCGCGGCAGGATTATGGGCAATAATTTTATGCAGTAATAAAAATTTGAAAAATGATTTCAAGCAGGCAATTTTTCGGTTGATGCTAGTAGCTTCATATTTATTTTTTTTCAGATGAGCTAAATAAAGGCGGAGCTGTTGTCGTGATATTTTTGCCGGCGAGAGGCGCTTCAGTCCGTACAGCTCATCTAAAAAGACAAGCAATTGCTGGGCATCATTACCGTAAGATTCAATCGTATGTGCAGAATAAGATCTTTCGGTTTTAAGGTAATGAATGTAAAAATCAAGCAATTCGTCCCAATCGTTCATCGGATTAGGAAAATAATTATTCGTCTTCTTGGCTCTGTTCATATTTAGTTTTACATTTTGGGCAATACAGGTAATTGCCAATACTTTTATTGTAACGCTGCTCTAAATATGGTGAACCACAATTTTTGCAGGCAAGGGCAAGCGGTTTGTACCAGGAGGCAAAATCACAAGCGGGATATTTGCTACATCCATAAAAGGTTTTCCCGGCTCTGGATTTTCGCTCCACGATTTTGCCGTCACAGCTATCTTTGGGACAGCCAATGCCAAGTGTAAAGGGCTTATTATTTTTGCACTCCGGATAGCCAGAGCATGCCAAAAACCTGCCAAATCTGCCATTTTTGACTACCATTGGTTTACCGCATTTTTCGCAAACTTCACCGGTGGTAACCGCTTCTCCTTCCAGCGGCCTGGTATAACGACATTCTGGGTAACCGCTGCAGCCGATAAATTTGCCATTTCTTCCCCATCTTTCGATCAACGGTTTGCCGCAATCGGGACATGTTTCTTCAGTATTCTTGATCAAGGAGTCTCGAATTACCTCTTTTTTGGATTTGGTGGCATCCAGTGCCTGACTAAATGGCGAGTAAAAATCTTTGATGACAGTGGAAAAGCTCTTCTTGTCAGCCTCAATGTCATCCAGTTCCGCTTCCATTTGCGCGGTAAATTTGGTATTAAAAATGGTCGGAAAATTTTGAATCAAAATATCATTGACCGTAAACCCCAATTCGGTCGGTATTAATTGACGCACATTTTTTTCCACATATTTTCTGGCTAATAAAGTGCTGATGATAAGGGCATAAGTGCTGGGTCGCCCAATACCCAACAGATCCAGTTCTTTTACCAAGCTACTTTCTGAAAAACGTGCTGGCGGTTTGGTGAAATGTTGTTTGGGCATCAAATCCAGCAGTTGGAGAATTTCGCCAGCTTTCAGATTTTCTGGGATTTTTTCTTTGGGGAGCTGTTCGTTTTCCTTATCGCCATTGCTGTCGGCAAAGTCATCATACGCTTGGAGAAAGCCGCGAAAAGTAACAATCGAACCGGTGGTGCGGAAGAGGTAGTCTTCTCGAATTTCGTTGTCAGCGATCAAACCAGCTTTGATATCAATGGTCGTTTGATTGAGGCGGGCGTCGCTCATTTGACAGGCAATAAATCGATTCCAGATTAATTCGTACAATTTAAATTGATCTGCTGTGAGATATCTCTTGATTTTTTTTGGCTCGCGCTTTGTTGAAGTAGGTCGAATGGCTTCATGGGCATCTTGTGCGCCCTTTTTCACTTTATAAATTCGCGCTGTCTTAGGCAGGTAGTCCAAGCCAAAGGCATAGGCAATGTAATCTCTCGCAGCAGCGACTGCTTCATCGGCCAATCGGGTGGAATCGGTTCGCATGTAGGTGATCAAGCCGGTGCTGCCCTCTGTTCCCAGCTCGACACCTTCGTAAAGTTGTTGAGCGATGGCCATAATTTTTTTGGCTGAATAGCCTAATCGTCGCGCTGCTTCCTGCTGCATGGTGCTGGTTGTAAATGGTGCGCCTGGTTTTCTGAGTACCTGCTTTTTAGTGATATCTTTGACAGCGAATTTTTTCATCCTGAGATCAGTGACGATACTGTGAGCAGATTTTTCATCCTTGATCTCAGGCTTATTATTTTTTATCTTGATTAGATTGGTAAAAAAAGGATTCGATTTTTCACCTTGAACTTGAGCCGTTATGGTCCAATATTCTTGCGGCTTAAAATTTTGGATGTCGCGTTCTCGTTCCACAATGAGCCGCAACGCTACCGATTGAACCCTTCCGGCGCTCAAGCCGCGATAAATTGTCTGCCAGAGAATCGGGCTGATTTGATAACCGACCAGTCGATCTAAAACACGTCTCGCTTTTTGAGCTTCAACCTTGTTTTCAGAAATAGACAGCGGCTGCTGAATGGCCTCCAGCACTGCCTTTTCAGTTATTTCATTAAAAAGAATACGATGGATGTGGGCATTTTTATTTTTTATTTCTTCGAAGATATGATAGGCAATAGCTTCGCCTTCGCGGTCTGGATCAGTAGCGATAAAGACCTTATCGGCGCTGCTGGCAGCTTGCTTCAAGTTGGATAAAATTTTGCCTTTGCCGCGAATGGTAATGTATTGCGGCTGAAAGCTGTCTTCAATATCGATACCCAAACTGCGTTTGGGAAGATCTTTGATGTGCCCGACTGATGAAAGTACTGTGTAGCTTTTCCCTAAAAATTTTTTTATCGTTTTTGTCTTCGCCACTGATTCTACAATGACAACTGAATTTGACATAGGCTAGTTCAAAATTCTTTGTTAATGACCAAGTATTGACTGATTGTAAACGAAAAATGAGCCGTTGGTAGTTCCCTCTGAACTCAAAATTAAGCTGGCTACTTTTGCTTTGATTTCACTAATACTCACGCCGAATTTGCCAAGCCGCATCGAGTGCGCCAGAATATGTTCGATCTCTTCGTCACCGATTATGTCCAATTCTTTAAAAGGTCGCGGATAATTGGCGGGCAAAATATGGATATCTGCTTTGACGCTCTTCATTCGATTTTTGGGTGGAAATTGAGAAAGCAAGCGATCAAGATCAAAGGAATGGTTAGTCACCATTTCATCTAAATTTTTGGTGAGCCAGGAGAACGCTGAATCGATTTCTTTTTCAGTATAGCCTTGTTCAATTAATTGCTCAGAAATAGTATCCATTTCATTAAAGAGGTTTTCGTCGGAGCTGGAAGTCATTGTATCCACGATATAAACAACAATCTCCAGAACGCGTTCGTTCATTTTCTCCCTCCCTAAATGCGTCTTCAATTTTTAAACAAAAAATTAAGCTGGTCTAATATAACAATATTAAATTGAAAAGCAAGGGTTATTACAAACTTTTAATTTCATTTAGCAAGTG
>CAZNDR010000235.1:0-6845 GCA_964571835.1 uncultured Cytophagia bacterium
CTTAATTTAATAAAATAATTCTGAAAAACAAAATGTTTTCTTAAAAAAATTGAGCTAACGCCAAGTGCAATTCCAAAAAATTGATAAACTATGCAACCAAATCTAATAAATTGTTTATTTTTTTGAACCCTTGTTTTGCTTACCTTAATAGCTCAATAGTAACCTATCAATTTTGATCTTTTTGATTATGATTTTTTTTAAATAAGGTAATTTAGGGATATAAAGTTTACTCATACAAATACCATACATAGTCGTTCTTTTTTTTCAATTTTGTTGATTTTAATAAATGTTTTTCTTATCTTTCTAACCCAAGGAAGTTTATCCAGTTAGAACTAGTGAATTTGAAAATGGATTCTCTTGAGAAAGCTTGCAGAGATTATCTTTTTCAATTGCAAAGGCCAAATGGTTTTCAATGTCCACGATGCAAAAACAATAAAGCGTGGTTGAATAATAGACTACTTTATCAACGCACCAACTGTAACCATCACGTATCTGTAATCGCCGGGATTATATTCCAAGGGACTCATTAACCTATGCCAATCTGGTTCAAGGCTATTTGGTAGTCGACTGGTCAAAAAAATGGAGCAAGCGCCTTAAATCTTCAAAGAATGCTTGGCTTGTGAAGCTATCTGACAGTTTGGTCATAGCTTCACAAGCTAAGGCGTGCTGTGGCTACTCCTGATCGTTATTGCTTGTCGGGCATAAAAGAAGCCGACAAAATATACATAGGCGGAGAAAAGTGTGGTAAACTAGGACGTGGAGCTGAAGAAAAAGCCTTGTTATTGTCAGCACAGAAATTAATAACTCCCGTATTAGTAGAATCCGACTGCAACAGATACTGGATGCTTCTGCGGCAAGCGTTGTAGCTGCCATCAAGAAAAATATCAGCCCTGGCTATACGATTGGAACAGATCGCTGGAAAGGATATAGCCATTTGAATAATCATGGGTAGGTACACAAAATTATTCGAGATGATGCTGACATTAGAAAAAATTTATTGCCCTCTTGCCAAAGGGTTGCCTCCCTAATAAAGCGAATGCACCTTGGAACTCATTAAGGTGCAGTTAATCCTAAACAATTGGCTTATTATCTTGATGAATTAACAGTTAGATTTAATCACCGGACTTCAAAAGATAGGGGGAAGCTCTTTAGACGCCTTTTATGAAATACTGTACCAACAGAACCGGTAGCGTTTTAAAATGTGATTAAAAATAGTAGTAAAAACCACAATATATTCTATGATTTTGAAACCACCTGATTAAACTAAACACCACCAATTATTATTAAATACTTTTTTTAACTATTAACAAATAGCAACTGATTTCCGTTTTTGAAAGGACTACCCACCGTGAATTTCACTGTACAAATCAAAGCCATTAAGCCGGACAAATTTTCCAAATATATTGATCACACTTTTTTGAAGCCAGAGGCAACTAAAGAAAATATCAAACAGTTATGCCAGGAGGCAATCTCTTATGATTTCGCATCGGTCTGTATCAATCCCTGCCAGGTAAAGTTTGCTCACGAAATCATAAAAAGGTCAACCGTGAAGGTTTGCACTGTTGTCGGCTTTCCGTTGGGTGCAAATTTAACAGAAATTAAGGTCAAGGAAACTCAACTCGCCATCGCTGATGGTGCCGAAGAAATTGACATGGTTATTAATATTGGTGCGCTGAAAAGCAAAGATTTTGAATTTGTTCGACAGGATATTCAGGCAATCGTTGAGACCTGTCTTAAGGGCAATGCGCTGTGCAAAGTAATTATTGAAGCAGCGTTGCTAACCGATGATGAAAAATTGATCGCCTGTGAATTGTCCAAAAAGGCAGGCGCGCACTTTGTGAAAACGTCGACCGGCTTTGCGGCTGGAGGAGCTACTATTCATGATGTCAGCTTGATGAGCAATGCGGTGCGCGGCACTACGATGGGCGTTAAAGCTGCCGGCGGCATCCGCAGTTATGCTGAGGCAAAAAAAATGATTGAAGCTGGCGCCACTCGACTTGGAGTTAGCGCTGGTGTAAAAATAGTTCAAGAAGCTAAAGCAGCAGCTGCATTTTAGTTCGTCTTCAGGGTGAAGATGAAGCAATGCTCTTTGCCTGCTTAAATTTATCAAAACTCATCGAAGCATGATAAGAGCTTCTCACCAAAGGTCCCGCTTCGACATAACGAAAGCCAATTTGCAGGCCAAAATTTTTGAATTGAATAAATTCTTCCGGGGGCACATAACGATCAATGGGGGCATGCTGAGCCGATGGCTGCAAATATTGACCCAAGGTCAGAAAATCACATTCAATGTTTCTGAGGTCCTTCATAACCTGAACGATTTCGGCGTCATTTTCACCCAAACCTAACATCAATCCCGATTTTGTCACCAGACCGCTCTTTTTAGCTTTGGCCAAAACAGCTAACGAACGAAAATAATTTGCCTGGGGACGAACTTTGTCGTACAGCGAGGGAACAGTTTCCACGTTGTGATTGAAAACATCTGGTTTGGCCTGGAATACTTTCAGCAGGGCTGAATCCATGCCTTTAAAATCTGGAACTAACACTTCTACCAGACAATCTCTATTGCTGCGTCGAATAGCATTAATCGTTTCGGCAAAAATTGATGCGCCACCATCATCAAGATCGTCTCTGGTCACAGAGGTTACCACCGCATAGCGCAAAGCCAATGTTTTTACTGCTTCAGCAACTCGCTCTGGCTCATTGTAATCGACCGGCGCTGGAATGGCCGAATTGACCGCGCAGAAATGACAGTTACGTGTGCAGACGTCGCCAAGAATCATGAAAGTGGCAGTGCGATGTGCCCAGCATTCGCCGATGTTTGGACAATGTGCACTCTGGCAAACAGTATTAAGCCGGTGCTTAAAAATTAATTTTTTGACGTGGCTAAAATTTTCGCCCGCCGGCATGGGCACCTTTAGCCAAAGCGGATGGCGCTTTTGCCTAATTTTCATAACGCTATTTTTGGCTGGTAATATTTATTAATTTGGCTATGAGCTAAATAGTCATTCCTGGAATTGAAAGAAATTTAAATACTCACCATTTCTTCAAAAAAATAAAATATGCCAACCATTCCCTTAAACATGAATCGCTTCATTATTAGCTGCTGCCGCTGCTTCCAAAATGGCTTCTGACAAGGTTGGATGAGCATGGACGGTTTTGACTAAATCGGAACTTTTTATTTTTAGCGATTTGAGAACTGAAAGCTCTCCGATCAATTCGGTGGCTTCGGCGTGAATGATATGGGCACCAAGCAATTGGTTTGACTGTTTATCAAAAATAAGCTTGACTATTCCTTCACTTTCTCCCGCCGCTAGGGACCGGCCGTTTGCCACAAACGGAAAGCGACCGATTTTGAGACTAAAGCCCTGTTCAACTGCTTTAACTTCGGTCAAACCAATGCTGGCAATTTGTGGTTGACAATAGGTACACCCCGGAATACTGCTATAATCAATTGGTCTGACATCAATTCCCGAAATTCTTTCTGCTGCACGAATGCCCTCGGCCGAGGCTACATGCGCCAGCCAAGGCGGCCCAATAATATCTCCAATCGCATAAATATTTTCCACCGATGTCTGATAATATTCATTCACTTTTATGTAGCCCTTTTCCGTTATTACCCCCACTTTTTCAATTCCAAGCTCTTCAAAATTTCCTCGAACACCAATTGCCATTAAGGCTAGGTCAGCTTCCAATTCAGAGTGTGCTTGTTCCGCTTCGATATTGACCGTGACACGATTGTCTGACACAGCAATTTTTTTCACATGGCAACTGGTGAGTATCTTCATCTTATTTTTTTTGAACGAGCGGGACAATAAAGCTGTAATTTCTCGATCTTCTATTGGCAAAATAGTCGGCATCATTTCGACCAATGTCACTTGACATCCCATTGTCTGATAAAAATAGGCAAACTCGACACCAATAGCTCCAGCTCCAATCACTATCATCGATTTGGGCAATTCTGCCAATGACATGGCTTCTCGGCTGCTAATGATGTTTTCCTTGTCGATTTCGATGCCCGGAATGGAGCGAGGTCTGGCACCGGTGGCAATAATAACATTCTTTGCCTCTAATTCATTAGAAATTTCGCCAGCTTCATTCTGAATCGCTACTACATTTTTTGTCAATAATTGTCCAGTCCCTGCAAAGACAGAGATATTGTTTTTGTTAAATAAAAATTGCACTCCTTTAGACATCCTGGCTGCTACTTGCCGGCTGCGCTTTATAATCGAAGGAAAATCAGCGGTGACATTTTCAGCCTTTATACCAAATTTATCAGCTTGCTTCAATGTGGCATATATTTCAGCACTTTTTAATAACACCTTCGTCGGAATGCAACCCCAATTTAAACAAATGCCACCAAGCTGCTCCCTTTCCACGACAGCTACCTTATTGCCCAATTGCGCCGCCCGAATCGCTGCCACATAGCCTCCAGGTCCAGAACCAATCACAACTGCATCAAATTTTTCTCTGCTCATCCCGTGCTCCAATTGATTAGCGTTTAAAAACCGATTAAAGAATTTCTTTATTTTGTTTTGACAATTAGCCGTGGAATCAAAAAAGCCTTAAATTTACTTTTTTTGTTTATTCTGCTTCTTTTATCTTGTTAATATTACTTTGCTGTTAAATTATTTGAACAGCATTCAAATCGTGGGTTTTGTCAATAATGTGCTTTTCACCAAAAGAGACTTCTCCTTGCTACCTCGCACAGGGTAATATTTCAACTTTGTCATACTGAGCGCAGCCGAAGAGTAGCGTCGGTTTTGCCGCTCACTCAAGTTGTTTTGCTTTATTTTTCAGTCATGGAGGCAATAACTGTCAACCGTTAAACACGGCAACTATTCAACTCAAGGCCATATTTCTAAGTAGCGCAAGATCATCTCGGAAAGCGTCGTCTCCACCCGGTATTTCTAAAATCTTTGGCACCTCCGACAAGCGAGGATCGTTCATGATCAGGCGAAATGCTTCTGAGCCAATTTCTCCTTTCCCAATTCGTCCATGCCGATCAAGGTGCGAACCGAGTGGTTTGACCGAATCATTGAGATGCACTGCTACCAGCTTTGGCCAGCCGATGATCTTACCAAATTGCTGCATGGTTTTTTCATAAGTTTGAGGCGTGCGTATGTCATATCCAGCAGCAAAAATATGACAGGTATCAATACACACTCCCATTCGATCCTGTTCCTCAACCATGTCGATTATATACTGCAGTTGTTCAAACGTGTAACCCAGTGTCGTGCCCTGTCCGGCGGTAGTTTCCAGCGACAGTTTTAAAAAAAATGGGCTGCAAGTCTTGATAATAGCATTAATGCTTTCTGCTATTAACTTAAGCCCTTGCGTTTCTCCCAAGCCGACATGGGCGCCTGGATGAAAGATTAGCCCATCCACGCCTAAATCATTGGCACGTTTCACTTCCAATATAAAAGATGCTCGCGATTTAAGCAAATTATTTTTATCAGGGCAACACAAATTTATTAAATAGGAATCATGTGCCAGCACATGACTGATCGGTGAGGCAGCCAATTCACTTTTAAACAATTCGATCTGGTCGATTGATAACGGTTTTGTCATCCATTGTCTTTGATTGGCAGTAAAAATTTGCATAACCGTGCAGCCGAGCTCTGCCCCCCTTGTCGGCGCCTGATGCAATCCGCCAGCAATTGAAAGATGTGCTCCCAGCAAAATTTTATTTTTTATTATTCCTTTATTCATCAACTATTGTCATCATGCAACTCTTGTCTTTTGGGGGGATTAAAATAAAAAGCCCGGCAAAAAAATAGAATAATTTTGCTACCGGGCAATTGGAAAATATCGCTGTAATCTTTTGAAAAAAATGATACGCCTATCCCAAATATTGCTGCAATTTTTCTCGTCGGTTGAGATAACGAAGTTTGCGTAATGCTTTATTTTTAATTTGCCGGATCCGTTCTCGACTGAGATTCATGATATCGCCAATTTCTAATAATGTCAAAGGTCGATCTTCTTCGATCCCATAATAAAGTTTAATCACTTTGGCTTCGCATTCTGTCAGTGTCTCCAGCGTCATTCTTATGTCGTCCCGGAGCGATTCATTTATTAAACTACTGTAGGGTGCGGCAAATTCATCGCTGCTGATTTTATCAATTAAAGTTAAATTCTCATAACTTGGTCTGGTCGAATCATCAAGTGAACACTCGCGGCCCCAATAGGTCATATTTTTCGAGAGTTTTTTGGGTGAAATTTTTAGCTCGTGGGCAACTTCTTCCAGTTCTGGAACGCGTCCCAAATTTTGCTGCAAATTTTCAACTGTTGAAACCATTTTTTGCAGAGCCCAGACATGATTGATCGGCAATCGAACCAGGCGAGAATGATTTGCCAACGCACGCAGAATAGCCTGTCGTATCCACCACACAGCGTAAGAAATAAATTTTACGCCTCGCCTATGATCATATCGATTAGCAGCTTCCATAAGCCCGATGTTGCCTTCACAGATTAGCTCCTCCAAAGGCAAGCCGCGTTCTTGATAATCACGAGCAATAAAAACAACAAATTTTAAATTAGCGTTCACTAATCGAGCTAAAGCACGGCGATCTCCTTTTTTAATTTTATCAGCCAAAATTGCTTCTTCGGTCGGTGATAACATGGGAATTTCATCAATATCCTGAAGGTATTTAGCTAATACATCACTGGCAATAAAATCGCGTTTTTGCTTTTTCATTGGTGTCACCTACCTGAAAAATAAATGAAAAGTTAAATTAGGAATAATCGCCTCATTTTTGTTTTCCTAAATAATAATTTTTCGGCATCTGTTTAGTGATCCAAATCAATTTACAGAATTTTAATTACATGATAAATCCATTTCACGC
>CAZNDR010000236.1:0-6828 GCA_964571835.1 uncultured Cytophagia bacterium
AGACAGCATCAGATGTTTGATGATGATGAGGTCAAAGCAATTGTCGCGCTACGCGGCGGCTATGGCAGCATGCGACTGTTGAATTTGATTGATTATAAACTTATTCAAAAAAAGCCGAAAATATTACTTGGCTACAGTGACATCACCTCGCTTTGCCTTGGAATTCACACTAAAACAGGACTGGTTACTTTTCATGGTCCGGTAGCTATTTCCAGTTTCTCTTCGTACACCCAGGAATATTTTTTCAAGGTTGTCAACTCAACCGAGGCGGCCGGAGAGATTATTCATCCTAAGCCGGATAATTCTCTTCGTCCCACCGCCCATCTTCACACGATTCATGCGGGCACAGTTAGCGGCAGACTGCTTGGCGGCAACTTGACCCTGTTGACAGCATTATTAGGAACACCTTTTGAGCCCGATTTCAAAGAGGTCATACTTTTTCTCGAAGAAACTGGAGAGGAGCCGTACGACATCGATCGCATGCTGACGCAGCTATTATTAGCCGGAAAACTGGACCAGGTGGCAGGCATTATATTCGATAAATGTCCAAGCTGCAAGCCTGCAGATTATAAACCCGCTTTTTCTAGCACGTTTAGCATAGAAGAAGTGCTTGATGATCGACTTGGCCATCTAAACTGCCCGATCCTTTTTGGGTTGAATGTCGGGCACGAAGCAGATAAGCCTACCTTGCCGCTGGGTATTAACGTCACGTTGGATGCGGATCAACACAAATTATTTTTTAATGAAGCCGCGGTCATTTGACTTTGTGAAGCCTGAGGCACCAAAAGTTTTTCTTGATTATCACAACAATTTTTAGTATCTTTTTTTAAAATTTTCAAAAGGCATTAAAAAAATGCCTTTTTTAAAATGTGAAGTAATCGAATTAGGTCAAGTGCAAGCAGGCTGGTGTGGAAACGTTTGAAGATCGTCTTCAATATTATCGACAAATTATTAATGAAAAGCTGCCTCAAGTAGTCAATAAAACCGAACCAGTTTCCTTTTATGAACCGGTGCGATACATTTTAGATGGAGGCGGGAAAAGAATCCGTCCGATTTTATTGATGTTAGCCTGTGGCAGCGTTGGCGGAAGAATAGACTCCAGTATCGAAGCGGCAGTGGCTATTGAGCTGCTTCATAATTTTACATTGGTCCATGACGATATCATGGATCATGACGATTTGCGGCGCAATAAAGTAACGGTTCACAAAAAATGGGACGAAGCGACCGCTATTCTTGCCGGCGATGGACTCGTGGCACTGGCATATCACTATTTGTTACAAACCAAGTCAAACGACATCCGCGAGATAGGCAAAATTTTCACCGATGGAATTATTCAATTATGTGAAGGGCAGGCATTAGATAAAGAATTTGAAAATCGATTTGACATCGACCTGACGCAATATATGTCCATGATCGAAAAAAAGACCGCACGCTTGCTAATGATATCCGCAGAAATCGGGGCGATTGTCGGCGGCGGAACCATGACCGAACGGTTGCTGTTGCGTGAATTTGCTCGAGAGTTGGGTTGCGCCTTTCAAATTCAGGACGATTTATTGGACATGTCAAAAACATCAGGCAAAACTTTTGCCAGTGACATTTTGCGCAAAAAAAAGACATTTTTATTTGTTCACGCCCTGAATAATGCCAGCGAAACTGATAAAAAAATTATCAAAAAAATATACCGTCAGCCTCAGGTAAGCCAGACTGACGTGGCTACTATTAGCCATACTTTTAGCAAAACTGGAACTTTGGAATTTGCGCGACAAGAAGTAGAAATGAGACTCAACAAAACCGAACAGTTAGCAGCTCAATTAAAATCTTCGCCAGCTAAAGACGACCTCCTCTCTTTGTTGCCTATGATTTTAAACAGGAATTTTTGATGGATTTTTTGTCGACACTTTTTATCACCAGTATCATCGGAGGCCTTGTCGCTGTCGATACAGCCGCTTGTTTCCAGTTCATGTTTTCTCAGCCGATTGTGTCGTGCACAGTCACGGGACTTATTTTCGGTCAGCCGGAGATTGGCATCTTGGCTGGAGCACTTTTGCAATTACCCTGGCTGATCAATATTCCATCTGGGGGCACGCATGGCTCTGAAGTCAATCTTGGCGCGGTGGTCGCTTCATCATTGAGTGTCTATTTTGTCGCTCAGCAGGTCAACGCCGACAACATTATTTTGATCGTCACCATTATTTACAGTTTGCTCATCAGTCGTGCCGGCGCTTATCTGGTCGATATTCTGCGTAAAACCAATATCATTCTGGCGCACCAGGCTGACACCGCTGCCAAGCAAGGAAATATGCGAAGGATTGAATGGCTGAATTTGTCTGGCATTTTTTATGTGTTTCTTTTGGGGTTTTTTTTATCAGCGGTTGGCTTTGCGGCTGGTGTTGTTTTCTTAAAACCAGTAATGCAACGTATTCATCCCGATTTTGATCAAGCGCTTGAAATGGCAAAATACGGTATTTTGGGATTAGGGTTTGGCAGCGCCGCCACCCTGCTTTTTGCCAAAGAAACGAAATGGTACACGCTCATCGGCGCAGTTAGCGCAGTTTTAGGCTTAATTTTATGGTATAGCTAAAAATGTTTTATAGCTTATTTTAAAAAAGCGCTTTGGTTTCATTTTGTATCGACATTGGCAAACCCTAATGGGGGCGCTCGGCATTCAACTCTCAACCTACATTTTTGATAAAAATTAAATTCGTGCCATAATTTCAAGTGGCAAGGATAGCTTATTTTTATTTTCGTTTGATTTAAATGCGTTTTTTTTGAGCAGCTATCGCTTTCTTCAACCGAAACAAATTTGCTAAACAACATCCTTATCAAGCCTGGCCTGGTAACGGCGATCCAGTGCTGCCATCTTTGAATTGTCAAGTCAGCTTTTTATTGATTATTTTTATTTTAGAATAACTATACTATGCGCATCAGAAAACGCGATCTTATCCATATTTTTTTTCGTTCTTTTGCTATCCAGGCTGTGTGGAATTTTGAACGGATGTTAGGAGTAGGATTTTGTTTTTGTTTAATTCCGCTTGTGAAAAGATTGTTCACTGATCAACAAAAACAAATTGCTTTTTTAAAACGGCACATTGGCTTTTTTAATTCTCATCCTTATCTGGCTAATTATGCGATTGGCGCTGTTATAAAAATTGAAGAAGAACAATTATTAAGAAATTACCAAGATCCCCAGTCGATAGAAAATTTCAAGAACCGAGTCGCTGGCCCGTTGGGAGCGATTGGAGATACTTTTTTTTGGCAACTGGTGCTGCCCTCGTTGGCGCTTTTGGGAACAGTTCTATCCTTTTTTAGGGGTCAATGGGGGGCGTTGACATTTTTTATTTTATACAATGTGCTTCATATTTTTATCAGATGGCGAGGATTAATTAATGGTTTTGCCAAAGGCTTTGATGTCATCCGCGACCTATCCTTGCGCAAAGCTAAAAAATATTTTCAAATCATAAAATCAGCCGCCTGCCTTTTGATAGGAACTGAAATTGTCTTGATGGCGTTTAGAATATTCCATGTTAAAAAGACGATTGATGGAGCAATACTATTTCTAATATCTATGATTTTTTCCTTTATTATTCTGCTGCGGCAAAAAATGAGTGTCGATTTGCTGTTAATAATTTTGGTTTTCTGTTCAACAATGATCGGATTAATAATTCAAATATGATTTCAAAAATCGTTAAAATACAAAATCCGGACGGCATGCACATAAAACCAGCTAATGAATTTGTCAAGCTAGCACAAAAATTCAAGTCAAAAATTTATCTGTCCAAGGATGGAAACAAAGTTGAAGGCAAGAGTTTGCTCAGCGTGTTGGCATTAGCCGCCGGCGAAGGAAATGAGTTGGAAATTATTGCTGAGGGAATAGATGAGAAAAAGGCAGTCGAGACATTGGCTAATTTGATCATCAATCATTTCACCAATAAAGAGAAAAAAAATGAGACGAACAAACTCAAGCCAAATGATTAAGTTGACGGGGATTGCAGCTTCGGCTGGCATTGCCATTGGCAAAGCTTTCAAGCTTAGCGGCGATGTCATCAAAGTTGAAGAAAGAGACATCAGTGTCGATCATATAAATCAAGAAATGAAAAAATTTCAAAAGGCTTTGGAATTGACCAAAAGGGAATTAGCCGAGATTCAATCGCAAGCCAAGGCAAAAACAGGAAAAGAAGGTGAGGAGATTTTTAATGCCCACCAATTGATTTTGGATGATCCGGTTGTTGTCGAAGAAACGATCAAGAAAATAAAGCAGCGACGGAAAAATGCCGATTTTATTTACCATCAGGTGATGCAAGAGTTTCAAGACTCGCTGCAAAAAGCAGATGATGAATATTTTCGTGGCCGGGTTGCCGACATTAAAGACGTAAAGCGGCGGGTGATCAAAAATATTCAAGGTGGCGAATCACAATTTTTGACCCAACTGACCCAGAAAGCGGTTATCGTTGCCCATGATCTCACGCCATCAGATACGGTGCTTTTGGATCGACAAAAGGTAATTGCGTTTTTGACCGACATTGGTGGCAAAACGTCCCATGCAGCTATTATGGCTCGGTCTATGGAAATTCCTTCGGTTGTAGGTTTGAAAAAAATTTCCACCGTAGTCAACACGGGAGACACGATCATCATCGATGGCATAAATGGTGTGGCTATCGTCAATCCCACGCC
Source organism: uncultured Cytophagia bacterium (assembly GCA_964571835.1). Lineage (GTDB taxonomy): Bacteria > Zhuqueibacterota > Zhuqueibacteria > Thermofontimicrobiales > Thermofontimicrobiaceae > CAZNDR01. Next base: position 4,672 of record CAZNDR010000236.1, read on the forward strand.
GGCTATTCTCAATAAGTATCTAATGTTACGAGCCGAATATGATGAGCTGACAAAAAACCTGTCTCGTTACCGACTGCTCCCCTGCCGTACATTAGATGGCAAGAATGTGGAGTTGTCCGCAAATCTGGATTTTCAGGATGAGATCAATTCTATTATTAATTATGGCGCCAGAGGTGTGGGCTTGTATCGCACCGAGTATTTGTACATGTCCAGTCTCAAATTGCCCACTGAAGAACAGGAGTTTGCTGAATACGCCCGAGTTGCCGAAAAGCTCTATCCACACCCGGTTATTATCCGTACCCTTGACATCGGTGGAGACAAGACGCCGCGTTGCTTTGCCATGCCAAGCGAACACAATCCCATGTTAGGTTGGCGTGCGCTTCGGTTTTGTCTGGAAAATCCCAAATTGTTCAAATCGCACTTGCGAGCCATTTTACGCGCCAGCATTAAAGGCAATGTAAAATTGCTGTTGCCCATGGTTTCCAGTTTGGAAGAAATTTATAAAGCCAGAGCAATAATTGATCAAGTCAAAGGTGATCTTCTTTCCCAAAATATCCCTTTTGATGAAAATATAGAAATCGGCGCCATGATTGAAATCCCTTCAGCAGCAATTATTGCTGATGTCCTCGCTGAAGAGCTTGATTTTTTAAGTATTGGCACCAATGATTTAATTCAATATACGGTCGCTGTTGATCGAACGAACCTGCGCGTAGCTCATCTCTATAATCGCTTGCCTTTAGCGGTGTTGCGGCTTATCAAAAATGTGGTTGACGCCGGACATCGCAAGGGAATCTGGGTGGGCATGTGCGGCGAGATGGCTGGAGATCCTCTGGCTACACTAATATTATTGGGATTAGGACTTGACGAATTGAGCGTCAGCCCGGCCATGTTGCTGGAGGTAAAAAAAATAATTCGATCAGTGACTTACGCTGAGGCTCAAAAAATCGCCGAGAAAGCATTACAACTGAAAACGTCACAGCAGATCGAACGATACATTCGAAACGTCATGTCCACCCGGTACAAATTGGACATCAATTAACAAAGGCAGCAGCAAAATGAACTTAAGCAATCGAATTAAAAATTTCGACAAAAGCAACATGCTAAATCTGCTTTTATCTTTTCCTGACCAATTTCAGCAGGGAATCGAAATCGGCAAAGCTTTTGATTTCAAAATAGAGGTTAAAAAAATCAAGCAGATTGTTCATGCTGGTATGGGCGGCTCAGCCATCGGCGGCGATCTCATCTTTTCTTATTTGCAGGATGAATTGACCATTCCCTTTGCGGTAAACCGGGGCTATTTTCTGCCATCGTATCTCAATCAATCTTCATTGGTCATCATCTCCAGTTTTTCGGGAAACACCGAAGAATCGCTGAGCTGCTATGAAGATGCCCGTTCGCGAAATGCTCAAATACTATGCATTACCAGCGGTGGTGAGTTAGCCCAAAAAGCACGACAAGACAAAATTCCAATGATAACCATTCCGGGCAAAATGCAGCCTCGAGCTGCACTCGGTTATTTGACCTTGCCAATTTTAGTCGCTTTAATTAAAGCAAATTTAGCGCTATTAGAGAAGGCTAATTTTGATGAGACGTTAGCGCTTCTTAAAGCCAAAGCTCAAGCCTATTCACCGCAGTGTCCCGAAAATGAAGCATTGGTTTTGGCAAGAAAACTCTATAACAAAGTGCCAGTCATTTATTGCGCCAATGATTTATTAGCTGTGGTTGCTAACCGCTGGAAATGTCAGCTTTCGGAAAATGCCAAAACCGTGTCCTTCAGCAATGTCTTCCCAGAGCTTAACCATAATGAAATAGCTGGCTGGCAAATTCCAGAGAAAATGCTGAAAAAATTTCAAATAATCTACTTGAAAGACCGATTCGATTTTAGCAGAAACCAAAGTCGAATGGTCATTACCAAGAATATTTTGGAGGCAATCACCAATCCAATCATCGAAATATCTACTGAGGGGAATTCTTCTTTGACTCGATTATTTTCGCTAATCTACCTAGGCGATTGGGTCAGCTTTTACTTGGCCATGTTGAATAAAGTCGATCCCACACCAATTGAAAAAATTCAGCGGTTAAAAGATGAATTGAATAAAATTAGCTAAGGCAGATTTTTAGCAGAAGAAAACATTTTTCGTATAGGCAGCTTAAGAT
>CAZNDR010000237.1:0-6827 GCA_964571835.1 uncultured Cytophagia bacterium
AAAAGTACTATCGGTTATCATAAAAAACAAAATGCTACTGTGCGCACTTTGGGTTTGCGAAGACTTCATCAGTCGGTTGAACATGTTGATACGCCTCAAATTAGGGGGATGATCAACCAAGTGAGTCATTTAATTGAAGTGGAAGAAAACGGCTAATTTTCAATGAGGAGTTCATGAATTTAAGTACTTTAACATATGTCGCAGGATCGCGGAAGAAAAGAAAAATAGTGGGCAGGGGACCAGGCTCTGGACATGGAAAAACCTCTGGTCGCGGACACAAAGGCGCTCGAGCCCGCGCTGGCTATACCACCAAACCAGGATTTGAAGGAGGCCAAACCCCCATGCAGCGGCGCCTTCCTAAAAGAGGTTTTTATCATCGATTTCGCACCGAATTTCAAATCATCAACTTGAAAGATTTGGCGCGCCTCAAAGAAATCAAGAAAGTCGATCCTCAGGTGCTCTATGACAATAAATTGATCAGGAAAAAAACTGTTCCCGTGAAAGTCCTGGGCGTTGGTGAATTAACCTGGGAAGTAGATATTTCCGCGCATGCTTTCAGCAAAACAGCACAACAGAAGATTGAAGCTGCCAAGGGGAGGATTTCCATCCTATGATGAAAAGTATACAGAGTATATTTCGTATACCTGATCTGAAAAAAAGAATTCTATTTACTTTATTTATACTGATTATTTATCGAGTGGGTGGACATATTCCTGTTCCCGGCATTAATGGAAAAGTGCTGTTTGCTTTTTTTGAGAAAATGGGCGGTGGTGGCATTTTTAGCCTATATGATATGTTCGCCGGAGGGGCTTTAAAACAGGCGACTGTTTTTGCTCTGGGAATTATGCCTTACATCTCAGCTTCCATTATTTTGCAATTGCTGGGCGCGGTGGTCCCTTATTTTCAGAAGCTGCAAAAAGAAGGTGAAGAGGGAAGGAAAAAGATCACTCAATATACACGCTACGGAACGGTGCTAATCAGCTCAATGCAGGCTTATGGTTTAGCCGTATTTTTGGAAAGCATTGCGCCGGCAAATGGCCAGGCGGTTGTTCCTCATCCGGGGATGATGTTCAAAATTTTTACCATGTTCACCATGGCCAGTGGCTGTGTGCTTATCATGTGGCTTGGCGAACAGATTACTGAACGCGGCATTGGCAACGGCATTTCGTTGATCATTTTCATTGGCATCATTGCCCGGTTGCCTAATGCTATTGCTACGGAAATCGACCAGGTCATCGGTGGTAACCGCGCTGTAATGATGGAAGTTTTTCTGATGGCGTTAATGGTAGCAACGGTAGCCGCAGTTGTATTATTAACTCAAGGCACGCGAAAAATTCCGGTTCAATATGCCAAACGAGTCGTCGGACGAAAGATTTATGGCGGACAGGCAACACATATCCCGTTAAGGGTAAACACGGCTGGCGTTATGCCTATCATTTTTGCCCAGTCGATCATGTTTGTTCCCAGTACCATTAAAACTTTTTTCCCGTCCAGTGAATTTGTGACCAAGCTGTCGGCTTATTTTGAATATACTTCGGTGCTGTATTGGCTATTTTATGGGGCGATGATTGTTTTTTTCACCTATTTTTACACTGCCATCGCTTTTAATCCAGTCGATGTGGCTGACAATATGAAAAAATCAGGTGGCTTTATCCCTGGCGTACGACCGGGCAAGAAAACCTCAGAGTTCATAGATAATATATTAACAAAAATAACCTTGCCAGGATCAATATTTTTAGCTATTGTTGCCATTTTCCCATATTTTATAATCAAGTTCACCAATGTATCCTTTGAGTTTGCTACCTTCTTTGGCGGTACCTCCCTGCTGATTGTGGTTGGAGTTGCTTTGGATACCATGCAACAAATTGAGTCTCATTTGTTGATGCGGCATTATGATGGATTTCTCAAAAGTGGCAAATTGAAAGGAAGAAGAAGATTTTAGTGCGGTCAGAAGTCGTCGGAGAGTGGGAGGTTGGCAGATGATTTTAATATTGCTGGGCGCGCCAGGAACGGGAAAAGGCACACAGGCGAAATTGATAAGCGAGGTTTTTAAGATACCGACTATTTCTACCGGCGAAATGTTACGGACAGCAATCGAAGAAAAAACACCCTTGGGCAGTCGAGCAAAGTCTTTTATGGATAAAGGCGAACTGGTCCCTGACGCGGTGATGATTGATCTAATAAGCGAACGATTAAAACGAAATGATTGTGGCAATGGCTTTATTTTGGACGGATTTCCGCGGACAGTGGCTCAAGCCAAAGCGCTTGATCTCCTGTTACAAAGCAGCAACCATAAAATAGACTATGCGATTGGTCTGGATTTAGCCGAAAAGAAAATTATCGAGCGATTGACGAGCCGGCGATTGTGCAAAGAATGCAGGAAAGATTATAACATGATCACCGATCCGCCACCTAAAAACAATCGATGTCCTGTCTGTGGAGGTGAAATAATTCAGCGTTCTGATGATACCGCGGAGACGATATCAAAAAGGTTATCAGTTTATGAGGAAAAAACGAAACCGTTAAAGCAATATTATTTGGATAACCGAAAACTAAAACTGTTCGATGCCGATGGTACAGTTGAAGAAATTAGCAAAAACATTTTGAAATTTCTATCTAATAAATAAATGATCAACATAAGAAGTCCCCGCGAAATTGAACAGCTCCGATTGAGCAGCAAAATTTTAATTGAGACTTTTCATCTGATTGACAAGCTCATCAAGCCGGGGATTGATACGCTAATCCTTGACAGAGAGATAAATAGATTTATTCGATCAAAAGGGGCGAAACCAGCTTTTAACGGTTATCGCGGTTTTCCAGCAAGCGTTTGTATTTCCATCGACGATGAGGTCGTTCATGGCATACCGAGCAAACGGAAATTAGCGCCGGGACAAATTGTGGGCATAGATATTGGCGTTGAGTTCCAAGGCTATTTTTCTGATGCGGCCAAAACTTATATCATCGGCGAAGTATCGGCTAAAACACAGCGCTTGATAGAGGTGACTGAACAAGCATTACATTTGGGAATTAGACAAGCAATAGCGGGCAATAGATTATCTGACATTTCACATGCGATTCAGGAACATGTCGAGGCGGCTGGCTTTTCAGTGGTGAGAGACCTGGTAGGGCATGGTATCGGCCGCGAATTGCACGAAGAGCCACAAATCCCCAATTATGGCAAAGCTAATCATGGGCCACGATTGAAAGAAGGGATGGTTCTGGCGATTGAGCCAATGGTAAATATGGGAGATTATACGGTTCGTACCCAAAATGATAAGTGGACAGTGAGAACAAGCGATGGCTTGCCATCGGCTCATTTTGAACATACCGTGGTAGTAAAAAACAACGCCGCTGAAATTCTAACATTAGGTAGATAATACGGGGAGTTAGTTTATGCCAAAAGAAGAAGCAATTAAAGTTGACGGCATCATTGTCGAAACGCTTCCCAATGCTTCTTTCAAGGTGGAATTGGAAAATGGACATCAGGTACTGGCACACATTTCTGGCAAGATGAGGATGCATTTCATCAAGATATTGCCAGGGGATAAGGTGACAGTTGAATTATCACCTTATGATTTGACCAGGGGACGAATCACGTATCGCTATAAATAGCCAAGACTTATTGAGCAGGCGAAAAATATATTACGCTTAGATCGGAGTAGATATGAAAGTGCGTTCTTCAGTAAAAAAGATCTGCGATAGCTGTAAAATGATAAAAAGGCGAGGCAGGATAAGAGTGATTTGCAAAAATCCTCGTCATAAACAAAGACAAGGTTAAGAAATTCAAATATCTTTTAGGAGGCAAAGTTGGCTCGAATTTCAGGAGTTGATCTCCCCAACGAAAAACGAATCGAAATAGCGCTTACTTATCTTTATGGCATCGGTAAAAAATTGGCCAAGGATATTATTGAGAAAGCGCAGCTCAATCCCGACACCCGGGTGAAGGATTTATCCAACGAAGATGTTGGCAAAATTCGAACCGTTCTCGGTGAATATAAAGTGGAAGGAGCTTTGCGAACCGAAGTGGCGATGAACATTAAACGGCTAATGGACATTGGGTGTTATCGAGGTCTCAGGCATCGCCGAGGACTACCTGTTCGAGGACAGCGTACCCATACCAATGCTCGTACTCGTACTGGCAGAAGAAGATCGGTTGGCGCCAAGAAGAAAACTCAAGAATAGTTTTTTCTAATTATATAAACAAGTGGCTTTTGGAGGAAAATTTTGGCAAATCCAAGGAAGAAAACAAAAAAGAGAGAAAAAGTTGAAGCGAATGGCGTAGCGCATATCAAAGCGACTTTTAACAATACCGTTATTTCTTTGACTGATAATTATGGCAATGTGATTTCCTGGGCTTCAGCGGGTAGAGTTGGTTACAAAGGATCGAGAAAAAGCACACCGTTTGCTGCTCAAGTGGCGGCAGAAAGCGCAGTGAAAGAAGCGATGGAGTTAGGTTTGCGCCGAGTCGAAGTGTTAGTAAAAGGACCTGGTTCGGGCAGAGAAGCAGCAGTGCGCTCGCTTCAGGCTACGGGATTAGAAATTACCGCCATCCGCGATGTGACGCCTATACCCCATAATGGCTGCCGGCCTCCTAAAAGACGGCGAGTTTAATTATTTTCAAATGATCAATATTTTGGAGACCTAAATTAAATGGCAAGATATAAAGGACCTGACTGCAAATTGTGCAGACGAGAAGGACAGAAGCTCTTTTTGAAAGGAGCCAAATGCAGCTCAAGTAAGTGTCCGTTTGAAAAAAAAGGTTATGCTCCGGGACAACATGGCCGAAGGCGGCGCTTTAAGCCATCGGAATATGGCGTTCAGCTTCGTGAAAAACAAAAAGTCCGCCGCATCTATGGAATTTTGGAAAATCAGTTCAGAAACTATTTCGACAAAGCGGAGCAAATGAAAGGCATCACGGGCGAGAATTTGCTGCGGCTATTGGAAAGTCGGCTGGATACAGTAGTCTATCGGCTTGGTTTTGCCCCTTCTCGGAAAACAGCCCGCTTATTGGTCAGACATCGTCATTTTATGGTTAATGATAATTTGGTGGACATTCCTTCCTACAGTCTCAAGGTCGGCGATGTAGTCAAGGTGCGAGAGAAAAGCAAAAAGATGAATGTCATCCATGCTGCCCTGAGAAAAATAAAAGACGATCGCCAATATTCCTGGCTTAGTTTGGACAAGGCAAATCTGACCGGTACGTTTCAGAGTATACCCAACCGACAGGATATTCCGGACATGATTAACGAATCTTTTATTGTTGAACTATATTCAAAATAATAACTAATGTCTGCTCCTTTGGGAGCGAGGTAAAGAAAGAAGAGTGTTAAACCTCAACTATTGAGGAGTTGCTATAATGAATTGGCCAAATTTAAAAATGCCTGAAGGTATTGAATTAGACGAATCGACTTACACAAATTCCTACGGCAAATTTGTCGTTCAGCCGCTGGAACGAGGCTTTGGAATAACCATCGGTAATGCGTTGCGCCGCGTACTGCTTTCATCATTGCCAGGCGCTGCTATCACTTCGATTCGTGTGGAAAATGTATTGCATGAATTTTCGACTGTCAAAGGCGTTGTCGAAGATATAGCCGAAATCATTCTTAATTTAAAGCAGGTCAGATTTAAACTGATTAATAAACGTCCTGAGAAAGTAACTCTGGATTTAAAAGGACCGATGGAATTTAAAAGCGGCGATATCGCACGAGGTACCAATGATTTTGAAATATTGAATCCGGATTTGCATATCGCAACATTGAATGACAAGGCTGATTTTAGAATGGAATTAAAAATCAGCCGAGGCAAAGGCTATGTGCCGGCTGAAGAAAACAAGCTGGCTGATCAACCTATTGGCACCATTCCCATCGATGCTATTTTTTCACCGGTGAAAAACGTCAGTTTTCAGGTGGAAGCGACCCGGGTTGGTCAAAAAGTTGATTTCGAAAAACTCATTATGGAGATACAAACTGATGGCAGCGTAACGCCCGATGACGCGCTGACCTATGCCGGCAAAATTCTCAAAGATCACATTCAATTGTTCATCAATTTTGATATCGAACCAGAACAGGAAGAATGTCCTGAAGTTGACGAAGAAGCGCTGCGTATCCGAAAACTATTAAAGCTAAGCGTCGACGAACTGGAGTTATCTGTCAGATCTCATAATTGTTTGATGGCTGCCAATATCAAAACCATAGGCGACCTGGTAAGCCGAGATGAACAGGACATGCTAAAATTTCGGAACTTTGGTCGGAAATCACTAACTGAATTGAATAAGATCTTAGAAGATAAAGGACTTCATTTCGGCATGGATATTGATAAATATTTGAAAGCTGATAATTATTGAGTGAAGGATTAGGTTTATGAGACATGGACGAACGGTTGCCAAATTAGGACGAACTGCCAGCCACCGCAAAGCGATGTTATCAAATCTGGCTACGCAGATTTTTGAACATAAAAAAATTCTTACCACCAACGCCAAAGCTAAATCAGCCCGCCCGATGGTGGAGCGATTAATTTCTTTTGCCAAAAAGGGCGATTTGGCCTCCCGCCGACAGGTGTTGAGAACAGTGCGCAATAAAAAAATAGTTAAAGAACTATTTGAAAAAGTAGCGCCAACTTATGCTGAGCGCAACGGCGGTTACACCCGCATCATCAAACTCGGACAACGGCACGGCGATGGCGCCGAATTGGCGTTTTTGGAATTGGTCGGTTTTGAAGGCATACACAAAGAGAAAAAGGAAAAAACCGCAAAGAAGGAAGGCAAAAAGAAAAAAGGCAAAGAAGTGGTTAGCGAAGCGGCTGCTGAAGAAAAAAGCGAAGCCTAAAAT
>CAZNDR010000238.1:0-6789 GCA_964571835.1 uncultured Cytophagia bacterium
TTTATCATCAGTAAATATTGCTTGTTTTTTTAATTAATGGCACACATGTATAAAAAGTTAAACAACCTCTGCGTTGATCTGAGTCATTATTAAACTTTATGTTATGGCTTTTGAACCTTAGTAGAATTTGAATTTTGTCAGCGCGCCTTCAAACTTGTAAACGGTATCGCTTTTGAAAGCCATAAATTGGCTGAGAATACGATGCGGGCTGTCGGCATCGCTCACCGAAACGCGCCGCACTTCCTCTCCACGCTGAAACAGCACTGCAGTTTGGGTGTCTTCAAACAGAATGTTGGTGAACGGGTAACCTTTGCGCAGCTTGGCATCGATCTCGTCGTCGATGGAATCTTTTTCATCCTTGCTTTCCCACAGCCCGATGTCGAGCCCGAACAGGTTTTTCACGATGCCGTCGGGATGCACTTTGCGACCCTTCGTCCCCATGCAGGCGACTTCGGGAACGACTTCGTAATTATGTTTTCGGGCGTATTCATTCAGCAACGACCAGAAATGGTTGCGGACGCTTTGCTCGTTCAGCGATTTTCCAAATTGAACCGCACGCTCCAGATTGTTGTAGTATTGATTGATTAAGAGTTTTGACATATTTTTTTATCCATGTCGCTAACGTAGCTTGTTCTGCTAAAAAATTTACCATTAGCTCGAAGCTACTTGTACAAAAAGACAGAGTGTACAAGCTGCACCTGTTGCTTTACTTCCGATTGCGATTATTTCGCTTGGGTTTTCCTTCTATTCTTTCAATGGGATCGTTTACATAAACTTTTCCGAGTCCGATAGCTGAGCTAATAATTCCACCTTTTTTATCTTCACTGATCCCCTCTGAATACCCGAGATCCACCGGCACCTTGCCTCGTCCGCCTAACGCATCCACTACATATAACGGGCGAAGGAAACCGGTGGTGGCGCCGCACAGATCCCGGCAGATTTCTTTCCCTTTATATATTTCTGTTCTAAAATGACCAGTTCCCTCCACCAGGTCAGCATAGTAAAGGTAATATGGTCTTACTCCCATTTTGCCAAGGCCGTGTACCAGGTCTCTCATTACGTCAGTGTCGTCGTTTACTCCTTTTAGTAGGACACTTTGGTTGGCTATGGGAATGCCCAGATCCCTTAATATTTTGATCGCCTGATAACTTTGGTCAGTTATTTCATTGGGATGATTAAAGTGCGTGTTGATGTAGAGCTGCGGTTCTTTTAGTGAATGGGGCGTATGCTTTTTTAGCATCTCAATTAATTCGTTGTCTTCAATTATTTTTTGCGGCCAGACACAGGGAACCCGTGTGCCGATTCTAATTAATTCAAGGTGTTGAATTTGTTTTAGCTTCCCCAAAATCTCATCAAGTTTTTTAGTGGGAATCAATAAGGGATCCCCACCAGAGATTAATACGTCTCTAATATCTTCGTGAGAAGCAACGTATTCAATACCTTTAATTATATCCTCTAATGATGGATTTTTACGGTCATCACCCACTTTTCGTTTTCTGGTGCAGAATCGGCAATACATGGCGCATTCATTTGATACAAACAATAAAACCCTGTCAGGATACCGATGGATGATTGTCCGCGGCCCACCAAGTGGAATATCTCCTTCTTCATCCAAGGGATCTTCGGATAGGTCCATATAATGCTCAAGTTCCTCGACATCAGGGATAGCTTGTTTCCAGATACCGTCATTCATCTTTTCCATCAAACTAAGATAATAGCTATTCACTCGCATAGGATATTTGGCAATTACAGCCTCGAGTCTGGGATCGACTTTTGCCTTCTGCCCGGCAAGCCATTTCTTTAGATCTTCAAAGGTCCTTATCGAATTTTTTAAAATATCTTTGTAGGTCATAAATCCATCTCCTCGGCTTAGTTTATCAGAAAAATGCTGCATCTGCTTAATAATGTATGGTAAAAGTTGTTCTTTGACAATCTTTCTTTTACGCTTAAAGGAAAAAATTCGTAAACACTTCTGGCAAATTTAAAACAAAAAACACGAAGCATAGGATAACTATTCAGGGCAAGCAATTTGGTAGCATCAAAATTGACACTATCAGACAAATCATCTCGGAAAATCCGGGAATAAGTCGGCGCGAGTTATCCATTTTAATCAGTCAACGTCTTAATTGGTATCAAGCCAATGGCCATCTCAAAGACCGCGCTTGTCGCGATGTGTTATTATGATTAGCGCAAAAAGGGCTGATTAATTTGCCTCAAGCGATTTACACGTTGAAGACTCAGAACTCAAGCGTCAGCCGATCGCTTTTGTCGAATGACAGCGTTTCCGCTGCGCCTGCTACAAAGCCGCCAACTGGATTTATCTGGGTCAAAACGCAGGTCTTGGTCGCAGCAGCATGAAATATTATTCGCCTGGAATCATAAAAGACAGTTATGTTTATCCCTTGAGCGGTTTTTCAGATTTAAAGAGACAGCTTTTATGATCAAAAATCTATTGGAAAATATCGATTTTGACTTTGACCAGGTGGATAAAAAACCCAAGAAAACGATCCTTAGCCTGTTCAATATAATCGAAGAGTCGGTCAAAGACAATACCCAACTACATCTGGACAATCAGCGTCTGAGAGATGAAATTAATCGCCTGAAAGGTGATCAAGATAAGCCTAACATAAAACTCAAGCGAAAAAATATCTCCTCTGAGAAAGAACGAAAAAAACATAAAAAAAGCTCAAGCATCAGATTAAATGACTCGGCCACCATTAATTATTGCGCGGATATCTTTATTTTAATGCAACATGATTTTGCACCTCTGCCGTGGAGACAATCCACCTATCGCATCACTTTAAAAGCAACAGCTTCTTCACTGAACTATATTTTTCGGATTCCAAACGATAAAAATACATGCCTGAAGCCAATGGCAAGTGAAATTTATCTGTGCCATCCCACTCAAAGCGGTGAATGCCCGCGTTAAGCTGTTTTTCCACTAAAGTCTGCACAACCTCTCCTTTAATGTTGAAGATGGATAAGTTTACTTGTTCCGGTGCTGGCAGATCAAAGGAAATTGTTGTGTGCAGATTAAATGGATTGGGGAAATTTTGATACAGCCGATAACTTTTGGGCACTGACGTTACGGCTGCCTCCGCCACTTCCGATACATCATCATTTTCTCTAATTTGTATATCATCGATAAACCAGCCAGGAATGGGCGGAATAGTTTGGGCATCGGAAACAAAACGAAAGCGGATTTTTACCTTGGTATTTCCTGAGCCGCAGAAATCATTCAACGATAACGTCACTTTGTGATAGATAGAACGATAGCCATTAAAAACCTGACCAATTATTTTCCAGGTGGCGCCATTGTTCTTACTGGCTTCCACATAGCCATAATCGCTGTTCAGCTCAATGTAGTACTTTGTCCAAAAGGAAAGTGAGGCGCTCTCGCAGTGAGACAAATCAAAACTATTCAGGGACATGATAATCGCCCAGCGATTGCTAGGATACGGCGCTTGACCGGGACTGTCATTGATCGCCTGATTGCCAGAATGAGCGTACAGATCATCCAATCCCCAACCATTTGGCGTAGTGAACCAATTTCCAAGGCCCGATTCGAAATCTTCCAGGCCTACAATATAAAAATAGGTCTCTGAAAATCCGCGATTAGGTTTGGATGCTTTATCATACGCCGAGAAGTAATAAAAGACAGTATCACCGTACGAAAACGAGGCAGGGATAATGCCGGTAAATTGTTCTGGATTAGAGCCACTTTGCAGAGCGGCGCTATCGCTGAAAGAGTTCGTATAAAAATGAACATAGGTTTTGTTGGCATCAATTTGGTTATTGTCTTGAATTCCAACGATCAAGGAACGGGCTTCCTCGCCATTTATGGTTGAAGGTAGTGGGGTATGAGAAAAGATCGGCGCTACGGTGTCTGGACCCAAATAATAGCTGAAATAATCATCTGGTGCTTCATAGGGATTTTTCCATTCATAAAAACTATTGTCTAGTACAAAATAATATTGAATAGTGGTAGCATGTCCTGGTGCCGGAATAGTCGCGCTAAAATTATTGGCACCATTGAAGGTCATGGCAATTTTGCTGAATTCAGCCTCACTTTCCTTTTTCCAAAATAAATAAACCGCCGTGATGTCTTCTCTGGGAATTTGTCCTTTAATTTTTACCGTGACATTTTTTGCCTCAAAAATATTTTCACCACCAACAACTGGTGAGGCGTCAATAAAATTTAAATAATTTAGCACGCGACTCATAATTGTGTTTCTAATCGGGGAAAGCTCGTCGGGCTCGGTATTTTCATTAGCGTCAATTGCCTCAAAACCCATTCCGAAATAAACGACTTTATAGTCGCCGTTATATTTTATGCCAAACTTATGATGTCGTCCTCCCACATATTCAAAGGAACTTGTAGCACCCCGAGTCGGCTCGATTTCCTCCGGATACTGATTTTCAGCCGGCAGGCCGGGTTGGTAAACTTGAAACTGTAATTTGTTGCCAAGGGCATCATTGGGGAAGCCAATCACTTGATTAACGTCGCTGTCGTCGGCAAAATAATGAGCGTGAAGATAATTGTGGAAAAAAGCCAGCGAACTATCAGAGTACTGATTATTTCCAGCATCGCTTTTATCGGCTAAATCCCAGCCGATGTCCTGTCCGCTGATAAAAAGGCTTCCTCCGTCATCCAAAAAGTGGGAAAGCGCGAATCGATCATCTGAATCCAGCGAAGGGAATGACCATTCACAAAGCCATACGACGGTGGCAAAATTGGCTAATTGCTCTGGCCTCAGTTTTCCCCTTTCCCGGCGGTCCCAGAGGGCATAGTTGGTCTGCCAGGAATCAAAAATGGTCGTGTAGAGTTTCTCTGCTGGATAGTCGTCTCGATCGTCATCAACTAGCAAAAGGGGCAGTTTGCCGATGATGACCTGATAGCTATCGGCGCCGCTGAAACCACCATCCGCCTGCCATTCCACTCGCACTGTTGCTGTTTTGCCTTTAGCATTGTCATTTACCGAAAACAAGAAAATCTTGTTTAGGATTATTGACGTATCAGCAGCAAAGAATCCAAGCTGGTAACTACCATCGATGATGGTCAAATCGGTATCATCTGTTGTCAGTGAAATTCTGACATTTTTACCGGGACTGACTGAATAATTATGCATTTCAAAAACCTTAACTTGAATAGTCTTCCCGCGTTCAAATAGCCAATCGCCATCGCCGCTGGGTGAGTCGGAAATTGCTATCGATAACGTTTTAATTCTTGGGGAGATTTCGGCAGGATTGATTTCAGAGACGGCTCGAAAAGCATTAATTCGTCCATTGCCCATTTCACCGGCAAAGGAAGGGTTTATGGCATCAATGTTGTCTGCGGTTAAAACAATCTGCCGGGCAATTTGCGCTGGGCCCCAATCGCGATGCTGAGATTTAATTAATCCAGCCAAACCAGAGACAACTGGCGTGGCAGATGAACTGCCAGACATACGCGTTGTGCCGTTGCCGGGAAGCAAGCTAAGCAGTTGAACTCCGGGAGCAGCCACATCAACCGCCTCTCCATAAGTGCTATAATCGGTCATTTTATCATTATTATAGACCCAGGTTACCGATAGTACATGATTGTAAGAGGAAGGATAGTGCTTTTCTGATGTCAAAACGTTTCCAGCCGAGGCGACAATTAGAACGCCATTTTCATAAGCATAGTTGATAATATCTTGATCGGCTTTAAAAGGCGGATAAAAACCGCCAAAACTCAGATTGATGATAGCAGCGCCATTATCCACTGCGTACTTTATTCCCTGTTCCCATTTGTAGATGGCATTTTCCGTATCATCCATGCCATGTTTTAATGGCATGATGGTACAATTCCAGGCAACGCCAGCAATGTCAAGGCGGTTGTTGGTGCGAGCGGACGCCAAACCAGCGGTCACGGTACCGTGTTCGTAAGCGTATAAATTAGCGGGCTGGTTAGTCGGATTATTGTCATTGTTGGCGAAATCCCAACCATGAAAGTCATCCACGTATCCATTTAGATCATCATCCACTCGAGCTAAGCCATTAATTTCAGCTTCGTTAGTCCAGATATTATCAACCAAATCGGCGTGCTGCCAATCCGTGCCGTTGTCTATCATAGCAATTATGACGCTGGAATCGCCTTTGGCTAAGTCCCAGGCATTGACCGCTTTTATTTGCTTCAAATGATCTTGCTGATTAAGGAGAGGATCATTGGGCTCGTTGTCCAGGTAGTAGATAGGAATTGGTTCAGCGTATTCGACCAGCTCGGATCGGGAAAAATCTTCGGCTACAGCGATAACATCTTTAATCTGGGAAAAATAAAAAGTATAAATGCGCGAGATGCCAAAAAAATCAGACTGATTCATTTTGGGACTTTGCCTGAAAGCTCTTTCAATTTTGGTGATACCATTTTTCAAGAGTTTATTATCAAACGAGGCGATGCCGGTTATCGTGTTGCCGGTTTGAGCAAAATTTGAGGTAAGCACCTGCGGCTTAAATTTAACGTAAATTTGACCGGGCATAAATTGAATGGTTGAATTATTAAGGCGTTGAAAGGAATTTCCAAGTGCAGGCAAATTTTTCGCTAACAGGTGTAAGGGCGAAAGTGAAAAGAGAAGAGATTCAAACAGTAAAAGCCATAAATATTTTTTCAATTTCATAACTTCTTCCAAAATTGTATTTGAGAAATTTTGATTTTAGGCAAGATATTAATAATTTTAATTTATGTCAAGTTTTATTATTGGTATGCTAATTTATTGATCAGATTGGACTGAACGCGATAATCAAAAAGCACTGATTAAACAGGGGAAAGAG
>CAZNDR010000239.1:0-6766 GCA_964571835.1 uncultured Cytophagia bacterium
CCTCTGAATAGAGGACTGATTTTCAGATTAATTACCGCTCTTCAGCCTGAAAAAATTTTATTCTTTTCACTGGATTCGATCATAAACATATTTTTTAATGTCTGAAATGACGAACACCTGTAAAAACCAATGCTAAACGATGCTCATCTGCTGCTTGTATGACTTCCTCATCTCGAACTGAACCACCGGGTTGAATTATTGCTGTTGCGCCAGCTTTTGCCACAGCGTCGACTCCGTCTCGAAAAGGGAAAAAAGCATCAGATGCCACCACTGCGCGCTCAAGCGATAGGCCGGCTCTTTTTGCTTTCGCCACTGCCAGGTGTGACGAATCAATCCGCGACATTTGTCCGGCGCCAATGCCTAATGTCCGATCAGTTGAGCAAAAAATGACCGCATTGGATTTTACCCATTTGACAACCTTCCAGGCAAATTTCAAGGCCAATAGTTCGTTTTTTGTTGGTGAACGTTTGCTGACTACTTTTATTTCAATGTCACTTACCTCTTTGTTATCCTCCTCCTGAACTAACAATCCGCCAGCTACGCGTTTATAATTCAATTCAGCTGGACTATCTTTAGCTAACTTCATTTTCAACAATCGAATGTTTTTCTTTTGGGACAGCAAAACCAACGCCGCCGGATCATAGTCAGGCGCCACAACCACTTCGATAAATAAATTTTTCAATTCTTCTGCTGTTTTAACATCCAGCTTTTTATTGAAACCAAAAATACCGCCAAAAGCCGAAATAGTATCTGTAGCCAATGCTTTATGCAAAGCTGAAAACAACGTTTCTCCAATTGCCACCCCACAGGGATTGCTGTGTTTCACAATTACTGAACATGGTTCATCAAAGGATTTCACCATTTTGACCGCGGCATCCAAATCCAAAAGGTTATTGAAAGAAAGTTCTTTGCCATGCAGTTGCTCAAGCCCGGTGATGCCGTCAATTAAACTGCCCGTTTCTTTGTAAAAAGCAGCTCGTTGATGGGGGTTTTCTCCATAGCGCAAGTCTTGAATTTTGGTAAAATTGAGCGAAATGGTCTCCGGAAATTTTTGCCCGTCAATGAGCGATCCCAGATAATGGGAAATTGTTGCATCATATTGATTAGTCAGTTGGAATGCCTTCACTGCCAAATTCTTTCTCGTTGATAGCGATATTGAGCCGGCGTTATCCTCTAATTCTTGTTTGATTTTTTGATATTGCTGAGGCGCAGTTATGACAGCCACATCAAAAAAATTTTTTGCTGCCGCCCGTACCATTGTCGGCCCGCCAATATCGATGTTTGCCAGTGCCTCTTCCAACGCTGTGCCAGACTTGCCACTTACTTCCGCAAACGGATACAGATTTACAACCACCATATCGATCAGAGAAATCCCTAATTCGGTTAATTGCGCTAAATGGTCGGCGTTATCCCGCTTTGCCAAAATAGCACCGAAAATTTTGGGGTGAAGCGTCTTTACCCTGCCGCCAAGTATTTCCGAGGCTTGGGTGATTTCTGAAACCAAGAGGCAGGGAATGTTATTTTCCGCTAATACTTTAGCAGTGCCACCAGTGGAAATAATTTCCACTTGAAATCGCCTCAATGTTTGAGCAAATTCAACCACGCCTTGCTTGTCAAAAACGCTAATTAATGCTCGGCTTATTTTTTTCATTTCTCTTTCCGGGCCTCGCTTTTCTGTGGCAGATGCGTTTCAAAATAATCCAACGGAATATCCATTACCGAATACTTTTTAGCTTCCGGATCATTAAAGTGCCACCATTCGGATTTGATGGGTAAAAAGCCAAAACGCTTCATGGCTTCGTGCAAAAGCGACCGATTCATTATTGCCTTGTGGCTCAAAGCCATATTTTCCACCCGCGCCTTTTCACTAAAATCGTCGAACGCTGTTGGCATTTCTAATTCATTGCCCTGAGCATCAACTAAAGTAATATCCACGGCTGCGCCGCGATTATGCTTGGAACCATTATTAGGATTGGCAACGTAATTTGTATCGGGAATTTTTTCCCACATTTTTTTCTGAACTGAAAGTGGCCGATAACCATCCCAGACTTTTAATCCCATCCCTCTCTCCTGAAGATAGCGATGAACCTTTATCAATCGCTCAGCAACTGGACGCTGCAATAGACAGATGTTTGAAGTGTAAAGTTTTTCTTTCATGAAATTGTTGGTAGTCGCATAGCGCAGTTCGACAATTATCGTGGAGTCCAAATTTGTAATATCTACCATATTAACCAGGGATTGAGTGAATGAGTTGCTAATCAATAAAGCCAGAAACACGAAAGTGGTATAGCAAGTCAAATGTTTAAGTTTCATTTTTGTTCTCATAATTTTAGAGCGTTAAAAAAATAGCCTTTGCCAGGAGAGGCTGTAAAAACCGTCCCGCTGACCTATTCTTCGATAGTCGCTTTCAAATTTACCACCGATTAACGACATTAATCAGTTCTTAATCCGTGACAAAATTACTAACTAGCCTAATAATCAGAGAATGATTTATATTAGGTTTTTTTATTGCAATTTTTTTTGCCAGTTTAATGTTATGGCAATGTTAAAGCGAAGG
Organism: uncultured Cytophagia bacterium; assembly: GCA_964571835.1. GTDB lineage: Bacteria > Zhuqueibacterota > Zhuqueibacteria > Thermofontimicrobiales > Thermofontimicrobiaceae > CAZNDR01. The sequence continues at coordinate 2,558 of CAZNDR010000239.1, forward strand.
GCTTGAAAAAACAACTTGATTATTTAAAAAGAATCTTTCGTCCTCTAATTTCAATTTTATCATTAGCAAATAATTGAAGCGCCTCGGTATAAGCTATATGCTCTACTTTCAGCACACGAGCAGCCAACGTTTCAGGAGTATCATCATTTTCTACTGAGACGCAACGCTGAATTATCGGCAATCCGCTATCATAGTTTTCATCAACTAAATGAACCGTTACTCCACTAACGCGGCAGCCATAATTTAATACCGCTTCATGAACCAAATGACCATACATTCCCTTTCCGCCAAACGCTGGTAAAAGCGCTGGGTGGATATTCAGAATTTTGTTTCTATATTTTTGAATGATGTCAGCGCCGATCATTTTCAAATAACCAGCCAGCACGATAAAGTTTACCTCGTACTCATCTAAAATTTCCATGAGGCGTGCATCAAAATCTTTTTGCTCAGGAAATTCCTTTGTGGAAATAAAAACTGCCGGGAGGTTATTTTTCTTGGCAATTTCCAAAGCACCAGCAGTTGTTCTATTGCTGATCACTACGCCAATATCAGCGTCTAATACTCCAGCTTTAATATTATTTAAAATCGCCTCAAAATTTGATCCTTTCCCTGAAGCAAGAACAGCCAGACGCAATTTGCTCATTTTTATCCTGATAATTAGGCTTGATCCTGAAAGCTAACTGCATTCTCTTTCATAATTAGCCCCCCTTTGCCGGTATTTAATTCTACCTCAATCCCTATAGGCATCGTGTGTTTGATTGGCACGTGTCCGTAAGCAAAATTGGCAATGATCGGTATATTTAAATCTCGGACAAAATCTTCAATTATTTGATCAATTGTTAGATGCGGCTTTTCCGGTTCGCTGGGCACGCAATCCACGAACTGTCCGATGACCAATCCGCTAATTTGTTTAAAAATTCCTGCCAGCTTTAGTTGAGCCAAATAGCGATCAATACGATAGGGTTCTTCTTCGATATCTTCGATAAATAAAATCGACTCTTGAAAATTTGGGCAATAGGCGGAACCCAAAACCGCATTAATGAGAGAAAGGCAGCCACCTAACAATCTCCCGCTAGCCTGACCTGGTCTGATAATGCGAACAGGACTATCAGGCGGATTGCTCAGCAGAACATTCTGAACCGGCGATGTTAACAACTTCCAGAACCACGCTTCGGTGAACGGCTGAATGCCTTTCCCCATTTCCACCGCGACCATTGGACCAGAGAAAGTGACCAGGCTGGCTTTTTTCCAAATCGCTAAATTGAGAGCAGTGATGTCGCTATAACCGACAAATAACTTGGGATTTTTTCTAATGACATCATAGTCAATGGCGTCAATTATTCTCGGCGTGCCATAGCCACCACGCGAACAGAAAACAGCATCAATTTGAGGATCACGAAACATGGCATTGAAATTATCTGCTCTGACCTGGTCGCTGCCAGCTAGATAACCGTAGCTATCAAGCACTTGATTGCTTTCTACCACTTGGTAGCCACAGTCCCTCAAATATAAAATGCCGTTTCGATATTTTTCTTCGTCCAGAGGACGGCTGGCAGGCGAAATAATGCCGATAGTTGATCCAGCAGTAAGTGCTTTTGATTTTAAAATTGTTGATTGTTTAATTGTACGACTAATCTTGACCACAGTTTTTTATCCCGATGGTAACTCTTCTTTTCTGCTCAACAATCCAGCTAATATCTTATTAAGCTCCGCCAATCTTCCCACGACTGAGTAATTAATTTATAATCTCCAAAACCAGTCCTGTCCTGAAAGACAAAATTCCTGTTTATCGTATAATAATACCAAATTTCATACGGCTTTTGATCGCTGTCAAAGGGATGTCTTTCTATATCGGATGGTGGGCCAAAAATGATAAAAATCATTCCCATATCAGTTTTCCAGCCTTCGCGGAAACCGCCAAAATTGGCATTGGCATAGGCGACACGATAATAGTATTGGTCCATCCATTCGTTTTCTTCGGTACCGGGGCTGGGATCGCGTCTATCCCAAAATTTTTTGAAGGCTGAAAATTTTTCATCTTTGCTGGCTCTTTTTAAATTATCCCACTCCTTTTTATCAGCGATGTACTTCAATTGTTTTATTGCTAATTCAATATCTTCTATGGTAGCTGGTATATTTGCCCAGCGAACGATAAATCTTTTTATTGTTTCTGCTTCATATTTTCCTCGCACGACTTTTACGGCTAATTCATAAACTCCCTGAGAAAGATTTCGGTCTGCCAGCGTAAAATATTCCAACGTGCGGCTGCCATCGATTCTTCTTTTGTAGCTATCTTCGAATATTTTCTTTCGCCGGTCATTTTTAACTACATAGGAAATTTCAAAATTATTATCATCATTCGCTTGACAGTATATTTCAAAGTACACAAATACATTGCGAGAGAGATCAACTAAATAATTAGCTATTTCTGGGCTGAAGGATTTTACCCCCAACGAATCAACTATTAGATTTCTGACAAAGGCAATTTCGCTGATAGAAAGGGCTTCTTTATCAAAATTTCTTAATTTAATTTTTCGATTTACGGTTTTTGTTTTCTGAGATTCCAGATCGGTAAATCCGAGAGTCAATTTATAATCATTTGGTTCTAAATCAAATTTTTCATAGGTCAAACTATAGACGCGCCGCGAATTGGTCTGCTCATAGTCATTTGCCTTCGCCTCTTCCTGCCAGACTTTGCCGTCAACCTGAAAAGCATTTTTATCTTCAACTGTCACCGAAACTTCGTATTTCGCCTTAAACAGCGTGTCTTCACGAACAAATGTCAGCTCATCAAATGATGTTTTCAGATATACATAAAATCGACTTAATCCCTGTTCTGGCGAATCAACTTGCACAATGTCGTAATGGAATATTGGTTCCAGATCACTCTGCGAATGATCAATATTTTCTTGGCTGGAAAGCTTTCCAAAAGTCAGCGCGAAAAGCAATATGGTAGTCGCCGCTCCTCGGAAATCAACCAACGTTTTGCTCATCAGAGACCTCCTACCCTGGAAAATCCCAAGGTAATAATTTTTTAATCAACTTTTTTCGCCCATAGATCATAAACATCTGTCCGTTCTATTTTTGCTCGAAAAAATTCTCCGATTTGAATGTCGCCTCTTACGTGGACAAGATTATCAATCTGCGGACTATCCCACTCTGTTCTACCTAAGAAATAATTATCTGTTTCATCTTTTTCATCAACTAACACGGTAACCACTTGATCTAAGAATTGACGATTTCTCTCTTCTGAAATTTTATACTGTGTCTCCATGATTTCTAGATAACGCGCTTCCATTAATTCATTTTCAATTTGATGATTCAATAAAGCAGCTTTTGTTCCTTCTTCCGGCAGAAATTTAAAAACACCGAGTCTTTCAAATTTTACTTCGGCGACAAAATTTTTTAATAATTGAAAATCTTCATCGGTCTCGCCCGGATAGCCGACCATAAACGTGGTTCGAATGCCTATTTCCGGTTCAGCAGCTCTCAAGTTAGCAATTTTTTTTCGTATTTCCTTTTCTGTAATTGACCTGCCCATCGCTTTCAGCACCTTATCTGAAATGTGTTGAATTGGCATATCAATATAGCGGCATAATTTTTCTTCTTCCCCGAATAGTTTGATGAACCTTTCCGTTAAATGAGCCGGATGGGTATATAAAATTCTAATCCATTTTAGCTGAGCAATTTTTGTCAGAGATTTTATCAGACTGGGCAAAGCATTCCTGTCTTTGTTGTCCCAGCCATAGTAAGTCGTATCTTGAGCCACTAAAATAAGTTCCTTGACGCCATGGTCGACCAGGCGCTCAGCTTCCACGACTAAATCTGTCAAGGGTTTGCTTTGGTAATTCCCTTTTATGAGCGGAATGGAGCAATAAAGACATCGGTTATCACAACCTTCAGAGATTTTCAAATAAGCGTAATGATTTGGCGATTGAATTAGGCGTTGCCACGGAAAATTGCGCGTCTCGCAATTTAACAGCTGGCCTATCTCTCTGCCAATTTCGCGGAAATCTTTTCCTGAGAAAAAGCCATCAACCTCCGGAATTTCCTTTTCCAGCTCTTCCCGATATCGCTGCGGTAAACAGCCAGTGACATAAATCCGTTTTGCAGATCCACTATTTTTTAGCGCCACCGCCTCCAGTATTGCTTCAATAGCTTCCTCACGAGCAGGCAAAATAAAGGCACAGGTATTGATGATGACAACAT
>CAZNDR010000240.1:0-6749 GCA_964571835.1 uncultured Cytophagia bacterium
TTCTGAAATCGCTGCATCGATCTCAATATCTGTTAACGTTCTTTCCTTTGATTGATAGGTCAATGTAAAAGCGAAACTCTTTTGATGCGGTTCAAGCGGTTTGCCTCGGTAAAGATCAAATAGTTCAACAGCTTGTAGCAAATCATTACTATGATCCCAAATAATTTTTTCGACGCTATGCCAAGCAATCTGTTGATTAACAACAATGGAAAGATCCCTTTTTATTGCTGGATACTTTGGTATCTGCTGAGCTCGCCTGTCCCAATTAAATTTTTTGAAAAGATTATCAAAATTCAATTCAGCCACCAATATCTCATCTTCAATATCCAACTCTTTTAACATAATCGATGATAAATTTCCAACAAAACCGAAATTCAATTCATCTGCTAGAATAGCTAAGGCTTCATTTGGTTTTAGAAATTTTATTTTTGTTTCAACAAAATGAAACTGGTTTATCCCTAAATTTTTTAATAGGCTCTCCACATCACCTTTTAAGTCATAAAAAGTCGATTGTCGTGATTTGTCGAGCCAGGAATCTTGGCTAATTTTTCCCGTTTTTAATATGGCAATATTTTTTATTTCTTTTCTGCTCAATAATTTTTCGTTTTCAAGACAGAAAGTATTGCCAATTTCAAACAATTGTTGATCGACAATTTTTCGATTTTTGTTCCACTTCACAATTTGGAGCGCACCGGGCAAAATGCTTGTCCGCAAAGTGCTCAAATCCTCACTAATCGGATTTGATAGACGAATCGCGTTTTTTGAAGAAAAAAGCTTTGCCTGTTTGCTGCTAATCAAACTATAGGTAATAATTTCATTATAGCCAGATCGAATTAGGAAATCACGGACAAGCTGATAAAATTTCTCTTCGGCACTTGGCTTGCGAAATAATGGGATCAAAGAAGTATCGTTGCTGTTGATTCGATTAAAGCCATATATTCGGGATATTTCTTCTATCAAATCAACATCTCTTTCGATGTCAACTCTGAACGAAGGCACATCAACTGCCAAGATATCGCCTATAATCGATACGGCGAATTCAAGCCTTTTTAAAATTTCGCACACTTCCTCGGCTGTCAGGGAGGTTCCTAATAGACCGTTGACATAATTTAGCCTGAGCTCGAGGCGGCGTGGCTCAAACAGTTTTGGACAACAATCAACAACGCCCTTATAAATTTCTCCACCAGCTAATTTAGTTATCAAGGCAGCAGCTCGATTTGCGGCATAAATCAATCCCTGAGGATCAACGCCACGCTCGAAACGCTGCGACGAATCGGTCGATATTGATAGAGATTTGGACGTCCGTCTGATATTAATAGGATCAAAAAGAGCACTTTCTAAAAGTACCGTAGTAGTATCTTCTGAAATTTCGGAATTTAATCCACCCATAATGCCAGCTAAAGCAATTGGCTTTTTGCCATCGCAGATAAATAAATTATTATTGGATAAAGTGTGCTCTTTTCCATCTAAAGTTACAAATTTTTCACCAGGGAGTGCATGCCGAATGATTATTTCCTGATTTTCGAGCAAATGATAATCAAAAGCATGCAATGGTTGACCGGTTTCCATCATGACAAAATTTGTCACATCGACGACATTATTTATTGTTCGCAGACCAACTGCTTCAAGTTTTTGAATTAGCCAACGCGGCGATGGACCAATCTTAACTCCTTTAATGAAACGCGCTGTATATCTCGGGCAACTCTCAGGATTTTTGATTAATACTTTTATTACATCTTCGATTTTTTTATCAGTGGACTCAACAACATGTACCTGAGGTTTTTTTAGCATAGTGCCATTAAGAGCAGCGATTTCTCGGGCAATGCCAATGACCGCCAGACAATCAGGCCGATTAGGAGTAACGTTTACTTCAATAGTGGTCTCCCCTTCTCCGAGATAACTTTTCAGATCATCTCCAACCATCGCGTCATTTTCTAACTCCATGATAATATCACTTTGATGAGAGAGAGCCAACTCAGCTTCTGAGCATATCATTCCCTCTGACGCGTATCCATGAATAATTGCTGCTTCGACTTTAAAATTATTTGGTAATATTGCATTGACCAACGCTACCGGAACTTTCAAGCCCTCGCGCACATTAGGCGCGCCGCACACAATGCTTAATGTTTTAGAGCCGACATCAACGTCACAAATACTTAATTTATTTTTATGAGGATGTCTTTGTAATTTCTTAATCTGCCCTATAATTACATGATTAAAATTATAATTAAGACGAACTATGCCTTCGACCTCAAATCCTAACATGGTAAGTTGATGGCCTAACTCATCTGGAGTAAATAAAAAATCAACGTACTTTTTTAACCAGTCAATCGTTACTTTCAAAACAACCTCGAACAGAATACAAAACAAATTAAAACTGATTCAAAAATCTTAGATCATTTTCATAGAAATACCTGATGTCTGGTATTTGATACTTTAACATTGCTATTCGTTCGACACCCATTCCAAAGGCATAGCCGGTATATTTAGTGCTGTCATAATCGACAAATTTAAAAACAGCCGGATCGACCATACCGGCACCAGAAATTTCTAACCAACCAGTGCCTTTACAAATATTACAACCTTTTCCCCCACACTTGACACAAGAAAAATCGTACTCAGCACTTGGTTCGGTAAAGGGGAAAAAACTTGGGCGAAAACGGATTTTGACATCATCGCCAAAAAGCCTTTTGGCAAAAGCTTCGATAACACCTTTTAGGTCAGCAAAGGTCACGCCGACATCAACGCACAAACCTTCAACCTGATGAAAGATTGGTGAATGGGTTGCATCTAAAGCATCCTTGCGATAGCATTTTCCCGGAGCAATCATACGAATCGGAGGTCTCATTTTCTCCATGGTACGAATTTGCACTGGGGAAGTATGCGTGCGCATAACGAGATCTTCGCTAATATAAAATGTATCCTGCAAATCACGTGAAGGATGGTCTTTAGGAATGTTTAGCGCTTCAAAGTTGTAGAAGTCAGTTTCAAGTTCTGGACCCGTCTCAATATTAAAGCCAAAACTAAGAAAAATCTCTTTGATCTCATCTAAAACCTGGTACAACGGGTGTTTCCTGCCCATTTTTTTGAAAATGCCTGGCAGCGAAGCATCGAAAAATTCGATTCTTTTTGGCTTTGACTCGCCAGCAGATTTATAATTCTCGATTTGATCCTGAAAATATAATTTTAACTTATTTAATTCCTGACCTAATCTTGGTCTATCCTGTTCAGCAATTTTTCCCATCAAGGCAAAAAAGGTCGCTAACTCACCTCTTCGCCCGAGAAATCTGATTCGGAGTTCCTCATTTAAATTATTATCAGACCCTTTAGCAATTTGTTCATCGAATTTTGATTTAAGGTTTTTTAAATTTTGGATAATGTCAGTAATGTCTGGCGTCATATTTGATCCTATGAGATCGCTTGCTGCACTAAATTTTTAAATCCGCTTGGATCATTTACTGCCATATCGGCAAGAATTTTTCTGTCGAGCTTAATATCTTTTTTCTTCAACGCATCCATTAACTTAGAATAAGACAGACCTTCATTTCGTGCGGCGGCATTAATGCGAGCCATCCACAAACGTCTGAATTGCCCCATTCGTTTTTTTCTATCGTGATATGAATAGACTAAAGCTTTTTCGACACTTTCTTTGGCAGTGGTGAGAAGTTTATGCTTACCACTATAATAGCCCCTGGCAGCTTTTAATATTTTTTTTCTTCTATGTCGCGACGGAACGCTTCTTTTTGCTCTTGGCATCGATTGTTACCTCATTTATTTTGCTAAAATTAATCTTTTAATATTTCTTTCATCAACTTTGGAAACCAATGCTGATTTTCTCAAATTTCTTTTTCTTTTTCTTGACTTCTTAGTCAAAATATGACCGGCAAAAGCATGATTTCTTTTTACGCTTCCTGCTCCAGTCGTTCTAAATCGTTTTGCAGCACTACGCTTGCTTTTCATTTTTGGCATGTCAAATTTCCTTTGCAAATTTATTTCTTAACTAAAACAGCGACCATACTTCTCCCCTCAAAACTCGGGGGGCTTTCTAATTTAGAAATATCTTCTAATTCAGTGACAAATTTTTCAATCAATTCTTTTCCAAATTCTAAATGGGTAATTTGCCTTCCTTTGAACAAAATATTTAATTTTACTTTATTGCCTTGCTCGATAAATTTTCGAGCATGTTTTGTTTTAAAATTAAAATCATGGTCTTCTATTTTGGGGCTCAGCCTTATTTCTTTGATATGAATGACATGTTGTTTCTTTTTTATGGTCTTTTCTTTTTTGCTTAGCTCATACTTATATTTGCCATAATCAATGATCTTGCAAACTGGAGGAATAGCATTGGGTACTATTTCTACAAGATCCAATCCAGCATGAGCAGATCGTTCCAATGCTTCTTTGATAGTTAAAATTCCAACTTGATTCCCTTCAGCATCTATGACTCGAACTCGTGCAGTAGTAATTTGATCATTAATTCGAACCTCTTTTTTTTTAATGGCAGCCTCCGTCGATAGTGAAAATATTTTTTATTATTTCAATTTAAAACTTTTTCTGAAATTTCGGTTGCTAATTTTTTCAAAAATTCTCGTAACTCAAACTGACCTAAATCGCCGTCCCTTCTTTTCCTTACTGATATTTTCTTATTTGCCTTTTCTTTTTCGCCGATAATGAGCATATAAGGAATTTTCTGAATCTCCGCTTCCCTAATTTTGAAACCAATTTTTTCATTTCTGTCATCCAGCATGACCCTAATATTATGCTGCTGCAATGTGCGTTCGATATCTTTTCCGTAATCAATTTGAGCGTCGGTGATCGGCAAAATAATCGCCTGAATTGGCGACAACCAGGCAGGAAAGGCACCGGCATAATGCTCGATGAGCGTTCCGAAGAACCGCTCCAAAGAGCCCATTAAAGCCCGGTGAATCATAATCGGACGGTGATCATGACCATCTTCGCCACGATAAGTAATGTCAAAGCGTTCGGGTTCATTAAAATCAACTTGAATTGTGGTGCACTGCCAGGCGCGATCCAGCACATCTTTGATTTTAATGTCAATTTTGGGCCCGTAAAATACGCCCTCACCGGGATCGATGACATAGCTTAATAGCTTTTTATTTAAGGCTAATCGTAATGCCTCAGTCGCCAGCTCCCAATTTTCAACTGTGCCGACAAATTTATCAGGTCTGGTGGAAAGATAAATTTCATAGCGATCGAATCCAAAGGTATTGAGAATAAATAAGGTAAAATCTAAACAACGAATGATCTCATTTTGCAATTGATCTTTTGTGCAGAAAATATGTGCATCATCTTGGGTAAAGCCTCGGACGCGCAACAGGCCATGTAGCACACCAGAGCGTTCATAACGGTAGACTGTTCCTAACTCAGCCCATCGGATTGGTAGATCGCGATAACTTTTTCCTTGATTTTTGTAAATCAACAGATGAAATGGGCAATTCATCGGTTTGAGCTGAAAATCGACATTCTCCATTTTCATCGGCGAATACATATTTTCAGCAAAAAAATCCAGATGTCCGCTTTTGCGCCATAGAGCAAGATTGGCAATGTGTGGCGTGAAAACCAGATCGTAACCAGCTTTAAGATGTTCCTCACGCCAAAAATCTTCGATTGTTTTTCTGATCAGCGCACCCTTGGGATGCCAGAGGACGAGTCCGGCGCCACTTTCATCATTTATGCTAAAAAGATCCAGTTCTCGACCCAGCCGTCGATGATCCCGCTTTTTTGCCTCTGCCAGCTTGATTAAAAAATTGTCAAGCATCGATTTTTTCGGAAAGGAAACGCCATAAATTCTTTGTAGCGACGGATTTCTCTCATCTCCTTTCCAATACGCGCCTGAAAGTGATAATAATTTGAAGTATTTGACATAGCCGGTTGAAGGCAAATGCGGCCCAGAGCAAAGATCAATAAAGTCACCTTCTTGATAAATGCTGGTGCCATCCTCTAGGTCCTGAATGTGCTCAACTTTGTACGGCTCGTTTCGTCTATTAAAAAGCGCTGCGGCTTCATCTTTTGTAAGTTCTTTCCGGCTAAAAGGATTATCCTGCTCGATAATTTTTTTCATTTCATTTTCTATTGCTTCGAAATCTTCAGGAGCAAGAGATTTTTCAATATCAAAATCATAAAAGAAGCGATCCTCCAACGCCGGGCCAAAACCAAATTTTGCTTCAGGAAACAAATTCTTAATTGCATGAGCCATTACATGCGCACTGCTATGCCAAAAGACTGCCAATCCTTCAGGAGTATCATAAGTAACGAATACCAAAGAACCACTATCATTAATTGGTCGAGTCAAATCAATAAGTTTATCATTAAATTTAGCCGCGATCGTTTTTTTAGCTAATGAACCACTCACCTCGCTTAAAATTTCTTTTGCCGTAGTCCCCTTTTTAAATGATTTTTTATCTCCATCAGGAAAGGTAATTTGGATTTCTTTCATAAGTACAATCTTTTCGTTGCATAAAGGTCTATATATCAGATAGCCGAATTCGATAACAAATTGGAATTCGGCATATCTTCAAATTTGGCATTTTTTTTACGATGGATTGATCAGATTTAGGCAAGCCATCAATTGTTTTGTTGGTGGGCGATACTGGACTTGAACCAGTGACCTCTTGCATGTCAAGCAAGCACTCTAGCCACCTGAGCTAATCGCCCATAAATTTAATCTCTATTTAAAAACCAGAAGCCCTCCGGATTTGTCAGTTGGCATACTCTAACAGTGTTCTATG
>CAZNDR010000241.1:0-6685 GCA_964571835.1 uncultured Cytophagia bacterium
CTAAAAGTCCAGCGGACAAACTGGTATTTTTAATTCCCAGCTTTCAGTATTCAGTCTCCAATACCCAGTTTCCAGTATCCATCTTCCAATGCTGAATTCTGCTTAACGATTTCCTGTTGGCTATTGTCCGCTTTTTCTTGATTTCCTTTTTTTTATTGCTGAGATTTTTCCTAATGACAAACGGCAACGATGAGTCGTTGAGCCAGAAAATTAACAGCTGATATTTCTCCCAACCACTTGCGTGATCTAAAAAGCTACCATATTGCCAGTATCGACTGATTCAAAGGCTTTTAAAATGATATGAAGATCGGAATAAGCTTTTTTAAAGGTGGAAATGATTGGTTTATTAAATCGAATTGCCTCATAAAAATTTTCGAGCTGTCTGAAATAACCACCGTCATCTTCAACGGTTTCTTCCTGATCAGGTTCGCCCTTTTTCTTGAGGTTTATTTTATTGGACTCGACAATAATAGAGCCTTTGTTCCCCAAAATGACCATTCTATTTTCCGCATAGCCATTGGCGCTCAGGAAATAATTAAAAATGCCATTGATGGATGGCGTTCTGAATTGCAGGCAAAAGGTATCGAATTCGCCGATAGCTCGGTTAATGCCTTTAGCAAAGGCAGCTCCGGAACTGAACTCGCCGAATAGATCGCTCAAAGCGGCGATGTAGTGGATGCCGCCATCAGTAACCATACCGCCGCGATATTGATGCTGGAGACGCCATTTGGTCTGGGCATACTTATTGTCTGCGTCGATATACCCAAAAACATTCCAGATCACGGCATAAGCTGAGCCAATAATTTCTGAAGCTAACCATTGTCGCACTCGTTCAAAGGTCGGACGGTAACGAAAATTTTCGGCTACCATCATTTTCAAATGGTAGCGGTTCGGAAAATTGAGCATCTTTTGTGCTTGCGCTAAATTAGCTGCTAGCGGCTTTTCCACCAAAACATGTTTACCCATATCCAAAGAATCTTCGGTCACCCGGAAATTCAATTCAATGGGCAGAATAATCAACACCGCTTCGACTTCCTTGCGCTTCAGCAATTCAAAGTAATTCAAGTCATAGGGAACGCCGCCAACCAGGGCAGCATAACTTTTCGCTTTCTCTTCGGTGTGATTGCAGACAGCGGTGATTTCAAATTTATCTTTTAATTTTTGTAATGCCGGCAGATGAAGTTCTCTGGCGGCTATGCCACAACCGATGATGCCTAATTTGATTGGTTTCATATTATCCTTTTTTTCTAAGTGGTACGATTTCTTTTATTGGCACTCGCTTTTCGACACCGTGCAAAAAGTTGACCAAAATGAAGCATTGAGCGAAGCTCACCAACAAATTTTTTATTGAGAATAAATCATTGGAATGTGTAGCGAAGCGTGAGTTAAGGTTCGGTTACGATCAACAATGCTAAACTGAAATCTCACCCTGAATTCCAAGAAATCGAGAAAGGGCGATGTCCCCTTTAATAAAAGCCACCTTATTAGCATGAGCCACCACTCGTTAGACTTTCTGTTCATTTTATAAATTTCCAATAAAGGCAGCTAAGCTTAATAATCATTTTAGACTAAGCGCTATTCATGTCAAAGTGAGGTACTATAAAAAGCTATTGCCTCAAGCGAAGGATTAATTTTGGAGAAAATTTATCCCTCGTGTTGGGTATAAGTATTTGCATGTCGTCGCTTCAAGCCTGGTCAATTGATCAAAGCAAAAAGAAAACTGAAGTCAGGCTGTTGCTTTTCATTTTATGCAAGAGGCTTTGAAAATATCGAATGGCTTCATTATTTAAGGCATTGTCCTTGATAAAAGTTGATAATTGCTAGCAAAAATAATGTCGAAAAAAATATTGACAATGATTTTGGAAAATAGTATATTCAATCGGAAAATTTGAAAAGAGGTTTTTTGAATATATTTATTCAGGCAGAGGGAAGAAGAAACTAATGGGAGTTTAATTATGGCAAACATCAAGACGAAGAAGGGTAGGATTGGTATTTTAACTGGCGGAGGTGATGTCCCCGGTTTAAATCCGGCTATTCGAGCTGTTACTATTCGAGCATTGCGAGAAGGTTATGAAGTTATTGGTATTCGCCGTGGCTGGGGCGGAATGATTGATATTATACCTGATGAAAAAGCTGATAATAGTCAGAATTATCAAATATTGACAGAAGAGATTGTGAACAAAATTGGCCGAACGGGTGGTACTTTTTTACATACTTCGCGAACTAAAGCTAGCAACGTACCGCGCGAGATGGTGCCCGATCATTTGAAAGATCAATATAAAGAAGAACGAAATGATTTGACACCCTCCGTTTTGAAAAACATTGGTTTTTTAGGTTTGGATTATCTCATCCCGATTGGCGGTGATGATACGCTCAGCTACGCGGTGCGGCTGCATCACGAAGGCATGAAAGTTATCGCCATTCCTAAAACCATGGATAACGATGTGCCGGGGACTGATTATTGCATCGGATTTAGCACCTGCGTTACGCGTACTATTGAGATGACGCACCGCTTGAGAACGTCGGCTGGTTCGCATGAAAGAATTTTAATACTGGAAGTGTTCGGCCGTTATGCTGGCTTTACTGCGTTGCTGCCGACAATGGCCGGAGCAGCTAACCGCTGCGTCATTCCAGAGCATCATTTTGATATGGATCGGCTGGCAGAACTGCTGGTCGCTGACCGCTTCACCAATCCCAGCCACTATTCGGTTGTATTGGTTTCTGAGGGCGCTAAAATTAAAGGCATGGACGAAATGACTTATAAAGATCAGGAAACCGATATGTTTGGGCATAAAAAGTTGGGCGGTATTGGCGATATTATTTCCGAGCAGATGAAAGTTTATACACCCAAATACAATAACGGCAAACGGGTGAATGTTATCAACCAACGGCTGGGCTATCTGGTGCGCTGTGGCGATCCAGACGCTATCGATTCGATCGTGCCCATGGCTTACGGAAATTTAGCCATGGATTTAATGCTGGACGGCGTTTCTGGCAGACTAACCATTCTCAATAATGGCCGGTACGACAATGCGCCAATCGAGGTAGTGACTAGCTACTCTAAAACTATTGATGTGGACAAATACTATAATACTAATCGCTTAAGGCCTTATTACAAAAGTTTTGAATCCAAGCCATTGTTCATTATGGCAAGCGATTAGTTTGGGAAAAAATTAAAAAATAGCTCCCGAATAATTTGGGGGCTTTTTTATTGTACAATTATTTGGGATAAAGATAAAAATCATTAAAAGCATTTGTTAAAAGTATTGCTAATTAAATGTGATACGATATCGTGATTTACGCAGATGTCCCTGAATATCGCCTCAAACCGACTCGCCAAAACATCCGTGCTATCAAAAATAAAACAACAGCCAGAAAAAGCGTAATCAGCGCATGACGAAGTGAAAGACGCCCCGTTAGTGCTTCAGCCGGGACGGTCGTAGCAAACGCCACTGGCACAATAAAAGTCAAAGCAAAACGCAACCAGCTTGGGTACAAACTGATGGGCCATCGCCCGGCTTCGTACATGCTTTGAAAGATTACCAAAATATTTTCTACCCGTACCAACCAGAACGATAACGTTGCTAACATTAGCCAGAAGCTATAGACAATAATTGTCCCGGCAAATAGCATAACAATAAACACGGCAGCTTCAGCCATCACTATTACTTCTTTCAAGCGAAACAGGGCCAAAAAAAGCACGGCCAAACCCAACGCCATATCGATCATATTCCAAATTTCAATGCGTCGCATGCTGATGATCAGTTGGGCATCTTCCGGTTTAGTGAGAGCAAAATCAAGCGTGCCGTCTCGTACCGCTTCGGTGAGATAGGTCATGCCGGGTTGAATAATCAATCCAATTATTCCGCCCACTAACAAGTAGACGCCTACCAGCGCTAGCACCTCATCTGGTCTCCAGCCGCCAAGTGTGGTGGTGTGAGAAAAAATGACTGCTAATCCGCCAATTGAAGTGGCAAGCTCGAGCAACGATTGGAACAGTCTGATGATAAAGTTAGAGCGATAGGCGAGCTCGCCTAAAAGGTTCACCCGGAAAAACAATAATATTAGCCGAAGATAATTCATGCACCGACCGCTGAATAAAGGCGTACACCAGTACGCCACATTTTTCGGATAAGTACCAGGCTGATTATTAGCCAGATCATTTGTACATTAAGGCCCACCACTGTTTGGCTTAGCGTTAGCCGACCGAGCAATAGTTCAACAGGAAAGCTGATCATCCATCGAAAAGGCAGCACTTTGGCTATCACTTGAAAAAAATGGGGAAATATCGAAAGTGGAGCAAGCTGCCCGGATAGAAATAACACCAGCACAAAATAACTCTGATTGATAGCGCTGACGCGTGTCGTCCAAAAGGCTGCTTGTGCCAGCGACCATTCTAAAAGAAAGCGGAGCAAAAAGGCGAAAAATATTACTGGAACAAACAACACAAAAGCCCATGGTTGTGGCGAAAATTCAGCATGAAACATCAGTGCTAATACGAAAGCAATGAGCAGCATCAAGGGAAAGGTGATCAATTTGGAAGATAAATTGTCAGCGATGTCTGAGTGAATGGGGTGAACAGGTTTCAGCAGCGCTGAGGAAAATATGCCCTGACGGATGCGATACTCAAACTCGTACATGATCCAGGTGTAGGTCGCATGATTGACCAACATCAGCACAATGAAATAGGCGGCAAATGACTGCGCCGTGTAATCGCCGACTTTTCCGCCGCGACCGCTGGTCACTTTGGACCACACGATGAGATAAACGAGCGGCTCCAGCACATGGCCGATCATCCAAATGATCAGCGAGGCGCGGTACTGAAGCATCATGGCGAAAGTGGTCTTAAATTGCTGGCGGTACAAAGCTATCAGAGCTCGCATCAGACCTCCTGTGCAAAAACGCGCTCAATCACTTCTTCAATGGGAGGGTCTTCAACCAATAGATCGATCACGGAAAAGTTGGCCAATATTTTGCTGGTGACCTGGGCTGTATCAGTTTTGGGCACGCGGAGCGTAAACTGACCATCAGTGCAAGATACCACTTCGCCATAATTATTTAGATCGGCTTGGCAATTTCCCAATTGCACAACAATGGTCTTATGCGCAGAAAATTTTTGTACTAAAGCAGCCAAGTCGCCATCGAATAGTAATTTGCCGAGATGGATAACAATGACGCGCCGGCAGAGCGCTTCCACATCCGCCATATAGTGACTGGTCAAGAGAATAGTGGCACCAAAGCGCTGGTTATATTCCTGAATAAAACTGCGGATGCGGCGTTGCATGGTCACATCGAGACCGATAGTTGGTTCGTCAAGAAAGACGACACGGGGACGATGAAGTAATGCTGCCGCAATTTCGCATTTCATTCGTTCGCCCAAAGAGAGATTGCGCACTGGTTTGCGCAGCAGGGGATCCAGATCTAACAGTTCGGTCAATTCATTTAGCATATGCAAATAATCGGCTGGTGGAATGCGATAAATAGCGCGATTCAACTCGAACGAGTCCATTGCCGGGATATCCCACACCAGTTGGTTACGCTGACCCATCACTAAAGTAATTTGGCGCAGAAAAGCTTTTTCACGGCGATAGGGAAAAAAGTCAAGCACCTTAACTTCGCCAGCGGTGGGGTGCAACAATCCTGACAACATTTTCAGCGTCGTCGTCTTGCCGGCGCCATTGGGTCCTAAAAAGCCTACTATCTCTCCTGGCGCTACAGCAAAGGAGATACCATCAACCGCTGGCACTTTTTTGACACGACGATGAATAAGACTCTGCAAAGCTGCTTTTATGCCAGTTTCCCGTTCATGGACTAAATATATTTTTTTTAAATTTTGTGTATGAATAGCAAAAGGTTTCATGGCAAAATTTTTTTCTAAAATTTGAAAAGATCAATTTTCAGCTCGACAATTCCGCATGTCGCTTGTGGACTATAGCTCAAAAACCATGACAATTTCTGAAAATAAAACATGCCAATTATATGAAAAAAATTTTAAAATAACAATAACAATTATCTGAAGGGCGGAGGGGCACTCTACGAGAGTACGGATAGGAAGATAAAAAGGTTGTTTTGAATCAGCAAATTAAAAGCAGGTTAAACTCAATTTCATAAATTTGATCATTTTAAACTTCCTGACTGAAACGCTCATAAAACAATATTATGACCTAAATTTTATAATCGCCCTGTATCCTCCTTTTTAAGGGCTTATGTCTGATTAGCCACAACGTTATCGCCATAATAAATAGCTTTCCCTCATCCCCAATAGCCTCTAGACTCGAATATTCCATCAAAGGGATTACGTTCGGGCTGTGCCGCTAGAATACAGAAGCATAATTCCCATCGGCTAATAAAAGCGAAAGTTACGGCCTAATGAAAATCGCGCCCCGGCTTGTCCGTCTCCGTATGAGCTTATTAATAGGCGCCGTTTGCATCATCTTGTTTCTCTATTGGTTTTTCACCTTTATCAAAGGCTTCGGCTGCCCGAACGATTTGCCCGGCAAAGGTATTAATATAAATGACCAGTTGTAAGAAACCAAATGAACTGAAGGGCTAAAGCCCAAAGAATTTGTTGGCAAATTGTGAGATCTCCGATCTAAATAACGGAGCTATTCAATTTTCATGAATAGCTCTGCCATTTATGGCGGAGAAACTTATGAAATCCGAAATCACTTAGGCTTTAGCCCAA
>CAZNDR010000242.1:0-6641 GCA_964571835.1 uncultured Cytophagia bacterium
AAATATTACTTCATTCTTATTCGACCGCTCAATGTTTTGATTGGCATGTTGTCTATTTTTATTGGCGCACTAATCGCTGGCACAATTTCACCGCTGCTAAAAGTTATTTTTGCCTGTATTTCTGGCGGATTGGTGGCTGGTGCCGCCAACGTCATTAATGATTTTTATGACATTGAGATAGACAAAGTCAACAAACCCTATCGTCCGCTGGCAGCGAATAAAATCACACCCAAAGAAGGACTTTATTATTCAATGATTTTATATGTAATTGGTATTATTTTTGGCTGGATAGTGAATTGGCAAGCATTTCTGGTGAGCCTGCTGTGCTCTCTGCTGCTTTATTGGTACAGCGCCAAGCTAAAGCGCACAGTTCTGTGGGGGAATTTGACCGTGAGCTTGGTAACTGCCATGGCATTTATTTATGGTGGAATCGCGGTCAATCGGTTGAACTATGCCATCATTCCGGCTGTTTTTTCCTTTGTTTACCACCTGGGAAGAGAAATAATCAAAGATGCCGAAGATATTGAAGGCGATAAGGCAGACGACATAATTACCTTTCCTATAAAATATGGCAAAATCCCGGCGCTGAGATTGGCGACGCTCATTTATCTTTTTCTGATTGTTATTACTATAGTACCTTATTGGTTAAGCATTTTTGGAATTTATTATTTAATATTTGTTTTAGGAATTGTCGACTTGACTGTCGTTTTCGTTTTGTTCAGCATGTGGAAGAACAATGAGGCAAAACAGCTTTCTCGCTTGAGCCTTCTTTTAAAACTTAATATGTTTGCCGGATTAATAGCAATTTATTTGGGAAAGTTTTAGAGAATTGTTCAACATAAAACATAGCTTCACAAATTAATTAAGGATATCTATGGTTAGGAGGTATAGCGCGTAAGGCATAGGGTATAAGAATAAATGTATAAAACATTGCCATATATTTTATGCCCTATCTGCCTAAACCTTAAGGCCTGAAACCGAAAATATTTTTTTGTGCCTAAACCTCGAAATTCCGAAGCATAATAATAGAGGTACACATGAGAGCGGTTGTTCAGCGTGTCTCCAGTGGGTCGGTGACTATCAATGGGAAAGTAGTCGGGGAAATAAGCAAAGGACTGGTGATCTTGCTGGGAGTGAGAAACGGAGACACCGCGGAAGATGCAAAATTTTTAGCTGATAAATGTCTGAATCTTCGCATCTTTAGTGATGCCAAAGGCAAATTTAATTTATCAGTTTTGGAAGTCAAGGGAGAGCTGCTGGTCATTTCTCAATTCACCTTGTATGGTGAAACCCGAAAGGGCCGACGCCCGAGTTTTATTGATGCCGCGCCTCCAGAAATTTCTGAGCCGCTTTATCGACTGTTCATCGATTATTTAACGGCAAGTCGCTTGAAGGTCGCCTGCGGAGAATTTGGTGCCATGATGTCAGTACAAATTAATAATGATGGACCAGTTACCATTATAATAGAAAGCAAGGAGAATAAATAAAAATGTCAGATTGCCTTTTTTGTGATATTGTGAAAAAAAAGGTGAAGGCTAATTTTATATTTGAATCCAAAGAGCTGCTGGCTTTTGAAGATATTCGGCCTCAAGCACCGATTCACATTCTTATCATTCCCAAAAAACACATACCAACATTAAATGATCTCAAGGAGGAAGATAAGGCAATGATGGGCGAACTGTTCTTAACCGCCAAAGAAATTGCCCGGGCCCAAGGCATATCAGCAACAGGATACCGAACAGTGTTTAATTGTAATCATGACTCAGGACAGGCCGTTTATCACCTACATCTGCATGTGCTCGGCGGTAGGAAAATGAGCTGGCCACCAGGCTAATCAGGACAAAAATAGAGTTTGCTCTGCACTAAGAAAGCGGGGAAAAATGCTAAAAAAAACTTGCTTTTGAATGCACTTTTTTTTATATTCAGCGATTTTAAATTTTAAAAAATGATGAGAGGAGGGTGGTTATTTAATGCCGAGCGTTAAAGTTCGAGATGGCGAAGCATTTGAAAGAGCGTTCAAAAGATTTACCAAGGCATGTGAAAAATCGGGCTTAATGTCCGAAATCAAAAAACATCAGCATTTTGAAAAACCGAGTGAACGTCGCAAAAGAAAAATTAATGCTGCCCGGCGGAAAATGCGCAAGCTGCAACTGTTTGAGAACAGGTAAGTTGATTGTGATAAGTAATTGAAATATTTTCTTCGTAACCGCCAACTAAAGTCTGTGGAGAAAATAAATGCCAATTTTAGAAAAGTTGAATACTGAACTGAAATCAGCGATGAAGGCGCAAAATAAAGTTCGCGTTAATGCTCTCCGACTTTTAATTTCTGATATTAAAAAAGAAAAAATCGACAAAGGCGGGGAGCTATCTTCTGAACAAGAACTGAAGGTCCTGCTGACTGCAGCTAAAAGAAGAAAAGAAGCAATCGAAGCTTATCAAAAAGGCAACCGCCAAGATTTGGTAGAGATTGAGCGCCAGGAATTAGCAATAATCGAAGAGTATCTTCCCCAGCAAAAAACTGATCAAGAAATTGAGATGGAAGTGAAAAAGATTATTGAAGAAACTGGCGCCTCAAGCCTCAAAGATATTGGCAGAGTAATGGCTGAAGCGATGCAAAGATTAAAAGGCAAGGCTGATGGCAAAAAAGTGCAGGCAATGGTACGAGAAAAATTAGCTTGACGTGAGCTTCTCTGAATGTCGTTTAAAGTGAATAGAGAGCATTATCTTTATTCGCTTTTTTTATACACGGAAAATTGGTTGAGTATTAATGTGGCCAAATTTATCTGAAATAATCGTTGATCTGGTGATTGTTGTTGTCCTGATGCTATTTATATTTCGAGGTTTCAAAAACGGATTTGTCAAAGAATTTATCGCTTTTTTTGGTACCTACGTTAGCCTTATCGTGGCCATCCGTTACATGTCCGATTTGACACGACTCATCTTTGGCGCAACTGATGCTTTTTCAAACACCTCAGTTATTTCGATTTTATCATTTGTGATCATTTTTCTCCCGCTGATGTCAATATTTATGTTTCTGGCCAAAAAGCTAAAATTGGCAGTTCGCTTTTCATTTACTTTAGGCAGCATTGATCGAGTGGTTGGGTTGACGCTTGGTCTAATTAAGGGATCAATAATTTGTGCCGTCGCCGCTTTGGTCATTTCCTTGACAGGGCTTTCAGCCTTGATGAGCAATGAGATCAACAAATCTCAACTATTCAAACCAATTTTGCTGAAACGGGTTCTGCCGCTTGCTTATAGTGTGGCAAAGCTGATTAAATTCACTCAATATAAGCCATTTAAGTTGGAATTAAAAGAATCATTAGAGGCAAATAACAAAAGCCCGATCGACAGAAAGGGGCGCGAAACAATTGAAATGTTTGAATAAGATAAAGCTGGCGTTGAGTTGTGAATAAAGAAGTTTTTGCTACCTTAGAGTTTGATAAAATCATTTCTCACCTAAAAAATCTCCCGGTATCTCCCCTGGGTGTAAAATTAATAGAAAAAATTGAGCCTTTTCAAAAGCTGGATTTCATTAAAGAACAACTTGATGAAGTCAGCGAGCAGAGAGAAATTCTCGATTTTGATGATCCATTCCCAATTTCCGGCCTGCAGGATATTTCGGCTACGCTGAAAAAAATCAGCGTTAAAGGCACTTTTCTTTTGCCTGAGGAATTATGCAGTGTGCTTCAGACTCTGGAAATAGCACGCACGATCAAATTGTATTTTGCTGAACGATTGGAAAAATACCCTCGCTTGGGGAGAATTTCCCAACAAATTTACTTTTTTAAAAATCTTGAAAATGAAATTAGTCGCTGTGTTGATAAAACGAACTTCCAGCTATTTGATCATGCCAGCCCCGAGCTGAATCGTCTTCGCCGAACTATTGAAGCGCAGGAGAGGCAAATCAGAAAGAAATTGGAGGGAATGGTCCATGCGCTGGCTGGCAAAGGTTATCTTCAAGAAAATTTAATTGTGGTCAGAAACGAACGATTAGTATTGATGGTCAAAGATGAATGTCGTGGTAAGGTAAAAGGCTTGGTTCATGATCAGTCTGCCACGGGCGCGACGCTGTTTGTCGAGCCGTTAGAGATGCTTGAATTGAACAATAAAATTCGAGCTTTAAAAATTGAAGAGCGGAAAGAAATTGAAAGAATTCTGCTGCGGCTCGCTGACCTGATCCGGGAGCAATTAGCTGAGCTTCAGCAAACAGTTCAGGCAGCAGCGCAATTTGATTTTATTTACAGTAAGGCTGTTTTATCCCAACAACTAAACGCTAGTCAGCCGGCTATCAATGATCAAAATATAATGGAGATAATAAACGGCAGGCATCCGCTTCTCGCCTTGCGCCGCGAAACTGGGCGCGAGGTTGTTCCTATTGATATCAGATTAGGAGATAAAATAAAAACGCTGGTTATTAGCGGGCCTAATGCTGGAGGAAAAACAGTTGCCTTGAAAACCATCGGCTTATTAAGTCTGATGACCGCTTGCGGCTTGCACATCCCAGCCGACCCTAGCTCGGATATTGCTATTTTCAAAAATATTTTTGCTACTATCGGCGACCAGCAATCGATTGAAAATGACCTGTCTACCTTTTCTTCCCACATCGCTAAATTACGTCAGATTGTCGAAGCGGCAAAAAAAAACGATCTTGTACTTATCGATGAAATTGGTTCTGGAACAGACCCGGAGGAAGGAGCCTCGTTGGCTATATCCATTTTGGAGCACTTGACTTCGTTGGGATGCACTACCGTCATTTCGACGCACCAGGGGGCACTCAAGGTATTTGCGCATGAAACAGAGTTGGTTGAAAATGGTTCGATGGAATTTAATCGTGATACTCTTGAGCCAACCTATCGTTTTCGCCTAGGAATTCCCGGCTCAAGTTATGCCTTCGAAATTGCCCGCCGGCATGGACTGCCAGAAAAAATAACTGGCCGCGCGCAAAAGCTGACAGGCGCCAAGAAAAATCAGCTTGAGGAGCTATTGATCGATTTGGAAAACAGGCTGCAGCATTATCGCACCTTGACAAATGAGTTGATCGTGAAAGAGAGTAATCTCGAGTCATTGATTAAGTTGTACGAGCGCAAAAACGAAGAATTAATCGAGAAAGAAAAAGCCTTAAAAAAAGATGCCATCGAAGAAGCCAAGATTATGTTGTCAGGAGTTAATGCAACCATTGAAAGTGTTATCAAAAAGATTAAAGAAGAACAGGCCAGCAAAGAGTCGATAAAAGTAGCTCAGGAAAAGATACGAGCAGAAAAAGAAAAAATTACTAGAGAAGAAACACTGCAACCAAAGAAAAAAGCCAAGAAGGTTTTTGTCGACCAGGCATTAACTAAAGTCGTGGTAGGACAGCAGGTGCACTGGAAGAAATATCATCGCAGCGGAGTTGTTTTATCATTACCTGATTCGTCAAACCACGTGCTGATTCAGACTGGCGAGGTCAAGATGAAAGTGCCGCTAACTGAACTATTTAGTTTAAAACAGCCGGAAGAGGATCTTGAACACAAATCTTCAATTCGCGTAAAGGCGAATTTGAACCAGCTGACCACCAATGAAATTGATATCCGCGGCTTCACGGTCGCAGAGGGAATTGAGGCAGTGGATAAATTTATTGACGAGGCGTTAATTTCCGGGCTGGAGCAAATTTATATTGTTCACGGAAAAGGTACTGGGAAATTGCGCCAGGGGGTCTATCGTTTTCTTGATCAGCATCCGCGCGTAAAAAGCAAAAGTTATCCCGACTGGAACCTGGGAGACACCGGGATGACCGTGGTGAACTTAACATATGAATGACCAGTCAAAAAGCTGATTGGGCTAAAGCCCAAGTGCTTTCGGATTTCATCAGTTTCTCCACCATAAATGACATAGCTATTCATGAAAATTGAATAGATAATTTCCCCACTAATTCTTTAAGCTTTAGCCCTTCATTTCATTTGGTTTTTTTTAACTGGTCCTTTATATTTAAAGTAATCATTGGCAGATTTCCGATATAACAGTAAAAAATATCCTTTCAACTTTCCTCCCTGATAAAAGCAGCCGTGTAATACTCCCGGTTAAGTCGGGCAATATTGGCAATTTTTATTCCTTTGGGACATTCAACCTCACAAGCCCCAGTATTGGTACAATTTCCAAAATTCAGTTCGTCCATGGTTGAAACTAAAGCGTGCACCCGGCTGACCGCTTCAATTCGTCCTTGCGGCAATAAGGCGAGATGGGAAATTTTGGCGGCGACGAATAATCTGGCCGAGGCATTTTTACAGGCTGCCACACAAGCGCCGCAACCAATGCAGGCAGCCGCTTCGAGTGCTAATTCAGCTTTCCGTTGATTGATGGGAATAGTATTGGCATCAGGAACTCCGCCAGCGCTAACAGAAATATAACCTCCAGCTCGAATTATTTTATCTAAAGCAGAGCGGTCAACAATTAAATCTTTGATCACCGGGAAGGCTTTAGCCCGCCACGGTTCAATAACAATGGTATCGCCATCCCGGAATTTTCTCATGTGCAACTGACAGGTGGTCGTTTTTTCATCTGGCCCATGAGGCCGTCCATTAATGTACAAACTACATGATCCGCAGATTCCTTCACGGCAATCATGGTCGAAAGCGAGGGGCTCATTGCCTTGGTCAATAAGTTGC
>CAZNDR010000243.1:0-6633 GCA_964571835.1 uncultured Cytophagia bacterium
TTATTGAGACAATATACATGATCAGAAGAAAGAAAGCAAACATTTTCTAATGGCTGAGATAAAATTTTACTCGCTGATGGTTGAAAAGAAATTTCACAACAAATGATTAGCCTTTTTTCTCCCGGAATAAATTGATAGACAAATTTAAATTGGATTATTTTTATTCTTGATTTTCTCTATTTAAATTAATATTTTGAAGCCTGGCATAAAAGCTATGAATTTGTATAAGTGATTTTTTAGTAAACATAGCATGGTGAAAATAATGCTGTGTTTGAATTTTGTGGATGGAAATAGAAAATAAGCCATGACAGGAAAATTTCCTGAAGACAATATTGCCAAGGTTCGCGATGCCACTGATATCGTTGAAATCATATCCCATTATTTGACGCTCAGAAAATCAGGCAAAGGTTTTGCTGGGCTTTGTCCGTTTCATGCCGATTCAGCGCCTTCCTTCCACGTCGATCCACTGAAGCAGCTTTATTATTGTTTCGGCTGCCACAAAGGCGGCAATGTTTTTAATTTTATTATGGAAATGGAAAAGCTTTCCTTCAAGGAGGCGTTGGAATTTTTAGCTGAAAAAGCTGGGATCAACTTGCCGAGATATCAAACGAATGACAGACTGGAAAAGGAAAAAGAGGCGCTTTATTTTGTCAATAAATGGGCAGCAAACTTTTTTTATAGAAATTTGTTATCGCCAGCTGGCGCAGTCGGATTAAAATATATTCAGCAACGCGGCATCAACGAAAAAACGCTCAAAGATTTTGGTTTAGGCTATTCCTTGCCCAGCTGGGATAGCCTGATTCAACAGGCGAAAAAGGATTCTGTATCCCTGGATGTGCTTTATAAGGCAGGCCTGATTATTCGCAAGAACGATGGCAGTTATTACGACCGGTTTCGCGGTCGCTTTATGATACCGATTGTCAATCTTTACAAAAAGGTGCTGGGCTTTGGCGGCAGAATAATCAGTGACGAGCAAAATCAGCCTAAATATATCAATTCACCGGAAACACTGATTTACCAGAAAGGCACTATTTTGTTCGGACTCTTTCACTCACGACAGGAGATACGCGAAAAAGACCAGGCGATTCTTGTGGAGGGTTACACTGATTTGTTGAGCATGTACCAGGCTGGCATCAAAAATGTGGTGGCGACTTCAGGCACCGCTTTAACGCCTTATCAGGCGCGACTTATCCGACGTTATACAGAAAATGTCGCCTTATTATATGATGCCGATTCAGCCGGCTCAGCAGCGACAATGCGCGGGGCAGATATTTTTCTCGATGAAGGATTGGAAGTCAGCATTATCACATTAGCTGCAGATTCTGACCCGGATAGTTATATTAGAGATCACGGCGCGCTGAAATTTAAAGAGCTTTTGCAGCATCCTCAATCGATTTTTCAGTTCAAAATCAACACGCTTTCAATAAAATTTAATGCCTCAACTTCCAAAGGGATAAACCAGATTATCAATGAAATTTTGCTTTCTATTGGTCGAATAAAAAATAGCGTCAAACAGAATTTGGCTGTCAAAGAAGTGGCTGAACATTTTGAAATTGATGAACGGGCGCTGATGCATCAATTGGAAAACATCAAGCAAACGGGAAGAGTTCAATCCATTTCTTTAGCAAAGGAGCAACAGCTTATCCAGAAAAAGCCCGCAGCCAAATCGAAATACGAAGTGGCTGAGGAAAATTTGCTGCGGCTGGTGCTGGAAGATTCATCCTGGTTGCCGAAAATTTTTAACTATCTGCATTTGGACGAAATTGAGAATCGCGAACACCGAGAGCTTTTTTCCATCATTTTAGGGCTTTTTCAAAAGGATGAAAATTATGATAAAAAGGAAATCTTGAGTTCGATTACCGATCCTGAGACCTCATCCAAAATTGCAGATATTTTGATGAAAAGAATTGAAGCGAACACAGATCAACAGCGCTTATTTGAAGATTGTCTGGTCTTGTTGAAAAAGCGAAGATATGAAATATGTCTGCACAATTTGGCACATGAAATTAAGCTGGCGCAGGAAAAGGAACAGAACGCTTCGGAATATATTAAAAAGTACCATGAATATCGGCAGCAATTAAAGGAAGTGGAAAGCAAAAAATTTTTGGAAATTCAATAATTGTTTGATTAGAGTGGATCGCAAATCATGGCTTTTGTGAAGGGTGACATCACCCTCTCCTTATTTATCGGGACTCAAGCTGACATCCTGGCATTGCTAAGCTAAGCTTAGGAGAAGCATATTTCATGTTTTGCTGCCCACTCGTTTAATTCATTGGAGGTAAATTATGCCATTTGTAGCAGGAATTGATTTCGGAACATTAAGTGTCAGAGTTTCAATTTTTGATAGTGAAAAAGGACGGCTGGGTGCTGCCACGTCAGGCTATGAGCTCATCCGCAAAGCCGATGATCCCGATTTTGCCACACAAAGGCAGGAGGACCAATTGATGGCTCTGAGTGAAGCCACCAAAAATGCGCTTAAGAGTGCCAGTGTCGAGGGTGAGAAAATTGAAGCGCTGGCAATTGACACTACTGGATCATCGGTTATTCCCGTGGATGAAAATCTTCAGCCGTTGGATGATTATTATTTATGGTGCGACCATCGTTCCAAAAAAGAGGCAGCGGAAATAACCAAAAAAGCCCGCCAGGAAAATCTGGAAAATATGAAATGGTGCGGCGGCGTTTATTCTTCCGAATGGGGATTTTCCAAATTGCTGCACTGGCTTCGGAATAATCCGGACAAGCGGAAGAAATTTGCCAGTGCTTTTGAGCACAGCGATTTGGTGGTGGGAATTCTTTGCGGTGCCCAAAAGCCGGCGGAGGTGAAAAGAGGCATCTGTGCGGCTGGCCATAAATGGATGTGGGTTAAAGAGCTTGGCGGTCTGCCACCAGCATCTTTTTTGATGAAAGTTGATCCTTTGCTAGCCGGTATTCGAGAAAAAGTTTCCGGCGAATATGCGACTTCGTTTGAGATTGCCGGCAGGTTGTGCCGCGAATGGTCGAGAAAATTGGGATTGAAACCGGGCATCCCCATTCCAGTTGGTGCGTTTGACGCTCATTGGGATGCCATTGGTGCTGGAGTCAAAGAAGGCGATGTCGTTAATGTTATCGGCACTTCGACCTGTATTATGGCCATTACCAAAAAAACCGAATTAATTCCTGGCGTGGCTGGCATTGTCAACGGCTCCATTCATCCCAAATATTACGGTATTGAGGCCGGTTTGTCTGCCGTGGGTGATATTTTTGATTCAATTGCTATGCGTGCTGGTTTTTCCGTTGGAGAGCTTTCAAAAGGATTGGAAAATTACCAGGCTGGTCAAACTGGATTACTGCGCTTCAGTTGGGATAACGGCGACCGAACAATTCTGGTCAATCCTGAGTTGAGCGGCATGACGCTTGGTTGGAATTTGACGCACCAGGCTCAAGATGAACTTTTTGCTGCGATCGAGGGGACGGCATTTCACACCAAAATAATTTTAGAACGAATGGCAGAATACGGCGTACCCATCAAGCGGGTGATCAATGGTGGTGGTGTGCCGCAAAAGAATAATGTGTTGAATCAGGTTTATGCCAATGTTTTAAACGTGCCGATTTTGGTTCCAGAGCAAGAGGTCACCAGCCTTGGTTCGGCGATCTTTGCCTTTATGGCTGCTGGCGCATTCGAATCCATCGAACAGGCACAAGCAAAATTGTGCCCCACTTACAAAATTTTTAACCCACAGCCAAAGGCAGTGGCCGTTTATGACGAACTATTCGCCATGTACCGCAAATTATATTTCGCCTTTGGTCAGCATGATGCCACCTCAGTTTGGCTGGGTGATATTTTGCCGCAGCTCAGAAAAATTGCTGAAAAGGTTAGAGCTAAATAATCATATAGTTGGTATGACGTTGACAAATAAGGCAATGAAATGATTTATAGAGCATTTGGAAAGACAGGCATCAAAGTATCTGCCATCGGCTTCGGAGGCATGCGGTTTGAAAACCAAAACGATGTTGATGCCTGCGCTTCGCTGGTAAAAGCTGCTTACGATTCCGGGATCAATTATTTTGACACGGCGCCAGGTTATGGCAATTCTGAGAATCTGTTGGGTGTCGCCTTAAAAGAGATGAAAAAAACACGCCAAACCAAACCTTTTTACATCTCCACCAAATCCGCCAAAGAAAATCCGCACCAAGTCAGAAACGATGTGGAGACTTCGCTCAGACGAATGGGATTGGATTACATTGATTTTTTTCACCTCTGGTGCGTGATTACTCCGGATTCATTTGACAGGCGCAAAACCAATGGCGTTTTAAAGGAATTTGAGAAATTAAAAGACGAAGGATTGATAAAACATATTTGCGTTTCCACGCACATGACTGGCGCTGAGATTGGTGACATGCTAAATGACTATCCTTTTGAGGGCGTATTGCTCGGCTATTCGGCCATGAATTTCGCCTATCGCGAAGCCGGTTTGGCTTCAGCAGCGCGACACAAAATTGGTGTCGTGGTGATGAATCCGCTGGGCGGGGGAATTATCACCAAGCATCCAGACCGCTTTAATTTTTTAAGGACGAGAAAAGACGAAACAGTCGTGGCTGGCGCACTACGTTTTCTGCTCAACGATCCTCGGATCACCGTGGCGTTAGTGGGCATGGGCACTCAACAGCATTTGTGTGAAGCGCTTGGTGCGGTAGATGGTTTTGAACCGATTGCTCAAGAAAAAATCAAGCAGCTTCGCGAAAATTTGAACGACTCCTTTGACCAGTTATGCACCGGCTGCTGTTATTGCGATAATTGTCCTGAGGGCATTCCTATCCCCAAAATGATGGATGCTTATAATTTTTTCATTCTGAGCCAAAAGCGAAAAGAACTGCTCGATCGGCTCTATTGGCATTGGGGCATTTCATCGAAGGACGATTATTCATCGCGCTGCGCTGAGTGCGGACAGTGCGAACAGGCATGCACCCAACAATTGCCGATCGTTCAACGATTGAAAGACATCAAAACTGAAATCGATGATTATTTGAGAGAGAAAAATTGAAAATGTAATTGTCGCTATGTGACCGAATCAGATGCATTTAGGGTTTGTTTTTTATGTCAGCCATGCCGTGCATAAAGGCACGGCGCTCCATATTTTAGATAAAAACCGTTTGAAGGAAAAATATTCAAAGTTGAACAGATGAAAATTGCCAACAAGACAATCCTTTTGACGGGCGCCTCTGCCGGCATGGGAAGAGAGCTGGCAGTGCAATTAGCACAAAGAAATAATCGACTCGTCTTGATCGCCCGTCGCGAAAAATTATTAAAAGAATTAATTGACACTTTTCCGGCCCATCCTGACCGACACTTTTATTTTGCTTGCGATGTAGCTGATTTTGTAGCAGTGCAGAAGTTGTGTGAAGATTTCCGTCAACAGGAAATCGTCTTCGATTGTCTCATTTTGAATGCAGGCATCGGCAGCAATTTTGAGGTGCAGGACATTGATTTAATTGACTTCGAGAAAGTACTGGATGTGAATTTTCTAAGTAACGTCCATATTTTAAAATATCTGTTGCCGCCAATGATAAATCGCCATGACGGCTTAATTGCCATTATTGCCAGTCTGGCCGGCTACCGCGGCATGCCAAAATCAGCCCCCTATGCCGCAAGCAAGGCAGCTTTAATCAATTTCACCGAAAGCCTACGCCTTGATTTGTGGCAGACGGGGATAAAAGTTGTCTTGGTCTCGCCTGGTTTTGTAAAAACACCCATGACCGACAAAAATAATTATTACATGCCCTTTCTAATGCCAGTGGAAAAAGCAGCCAAAATTATCATCAAAGGGCTGGAAAAAGAAAAAACAGAAATCCATTTTCCCTATCGCTTATCATTGCTGGCAAAATTAGGTAAACTGCTACCCAATAATTTTTATGCTTGGCTCATGCAGGGTCGAAAGTAATACCGGTCGTGTCGAAATCAAAGAATAAAAAAGATGATTAAAAAAATTATCCTAATAGTTTATGTTTTTCTGATTTTTCTCTACTGTGCCAAACCCGGCGAAATGACCTTTGGCTGGTTGAGCGACACCCACGTCGGCGCCGCTACCAGCGTTAGCGATTTATGTGCCGCGGTCCATGATATCAATGCGTTGGCGAATATCGATTTTACCATTATTTCGGGAGATGTCACAGAGACAGGCAGCGATGATGAATTGGAACTGGCGAAGACAATCTTAGATAGCTTGCAAAAACCATATTATATTTTACCGGGCAATCACGACACCAAGTGGTCTGCTTCTGGCTGTACAAGATTTCCAGCTTTATGGGGCAGCGATAAGTTCAGTTTTCAATTCAAAGGTTTTCAATTTATTGGCATGCATCAGGGACCAGTTATGCGGATGGGCGATGGCTATTTTGCACCTGAAGATATTCGCTGGCTGGATGAACAATTAACAAAGCTCAAAAAAACTCAGCCGCTTATTTTTATTACCCATTATCCACTCGATTCGTCCATTTCCAATTGGTATGAAGTGTTGGATCGATTGAAAAAGTTTAATACTATCTCTGTGTTATGTGGACACGGCCATCGCAATAAAATCTTGGAGTTTGAAGGCATTGCTGGTATGATGGGCAGATCCAGCTTGAGACGCAGCGAACAAGCCGGCGGTTTTAATA
>CAZNDR010000244.1:0-6594 GCA_964571835.1 uncultured Cytophagia bacterium
ATGTTAAATTGATTTGATTTTAAAATAGCAAATTTGTATATTTTTTTATCTGACCTTTATAAACTAAAAACTCAAATAGCTATTTGTCTATGCCATACAAGAGATTTTCAATCGTTTTAATTTTTATCTTTTTTTCAGCGATGCTCTTAGCGCAGCAAGAGGTCACTTTTCGGCTGAAAGTAATATCAGACGTGCATACTGTTCATGTGGTTGGCGATTTTAATAATTGGTCTAAAACCGCCCATCCGATGCAAGACAGCGATGGCGATGATAGCTGGGAAACTATGATTAGCCTGAAACCGGGAAAATATGAATACCGTTTTCTCATCGACGGGACAAAATGGATTAAAGACCCAAAAAATCTTCATTGGGGCGGTGAACGCAGTAACTCCATTTTATGGGTGAAAACGGCGCACACGCCTGAAGTGGAGAATATCAAACCAGAAACTGGCTCAATTATATTTGATTCCCAAATTCCGATTACAGCCTTGTACCGTGATGGTATTGGTAGGTTTGGGTTGGACCTAAAAAATAGCCAGGTGCTGCTTAATGGGCAAAAACAAAATTTCCGTTTTAATGAGGATTCACATCGAATTGAAATTTTGCCTGGCTGGCTAAGAGACGGTGAATATCAGGTGGAAATTTTTGCTCAAGACAACAATGCCAATTGTGCTCAGAAAATAAGCACCTTTTTTATTGTAAACGAAACCAATACGCCGCCGGTTGCTGATGCTGGCTTCACCATTATTGGTGGTATCGATGCCAAGGTCGTCCTCCATAGCGGCGCCAGTTACGATCCTGATAAAGATCAGCTGGTAAATTATGATTGGAAATTTATTCAAAAACCGCCAAACAGCAAAAGTAAATTACTGTTTCAGCATACTCCGTTTCCAGAATTTACACCTGATAAAGTCGGACGGTACGTTTTTACGCTGCAAGTCAGTGATGGTAGAGCGAAAAGTGCTGTTGATACGGTGGATGTTTATGCCTTCGTCAACAGGGATTACCTGGTTAAATTTCAATTGGCAGATTCTGTCTATGCCAAAATTTATGAAACGTCAATCAATTCTGTTGCTGTGGCTGGCGAATTCAATCGCTGGGAGGCTTCAGCTTTGCCCATGAACGATTACAATCATGATGGTGTGTGGTCAGTGTGGCTCAAGCTTGATCCGGGTGAATACGAGTACAAATTTGTTGTTAATGGAAAAAATTGGATTACCGATCCGGCCAATCCCGCAAAAGTAGCTGACGGCTGGAATGGGTTTAATTCTATTGTATATGCCTCCGTCAATTTCGCACCGGTAATCCGGATGAAATTTTTCTTCATGCCGGGAAAAATTATTTTCGATGCCGCTGCAAGCTACAGCCAGATTGGCGAAAAACTAAATTTTTGCTGGCTACAGGATATTAATAATCCTCAACAAGTTGAATTGCCCTCGCTGGGAAAAATCATCCTCGCGACCCCGCACATAAAAGGTACATACTTTTATTATTTAGTGGCAACAGATCAAACAGGCAACAGCACGCAAAAGACACTGATGCTGAATGTGCGGGACGGAAAAGTCAAAATCAGCGATTTTAGCGACTCGCCGGAGTGGGCAACAGATGCCATCATTTATGAGGTTTTTGTGTCCCAATTTTCTCCCGAAGGAGATTTACCAGGACTGTTCGAAAAAATTCCTTATTTGAAATCATTGGGCATTAATTGCTTGTGGCTTTTGCCCTTGTACGATGGACCGACTGAACACGGTTATGCGCCGACCAATTTTTTTTCGATCAATAAAAAATATGGCGCGAATGATGATTACAAATTTTTCCTTGATCAGGCTCATCAGGCTGGCATCAAAGTGATTTTTGATTTTGTAGCTAATCACTCGTCTGATGTTCATCCCTACTTTTTAGCCGCCTATGCTAATCGTCATTCGGTTTTCCGCGATTGGTATCGCTGGCACGAACAAGAAAATAATCAGAGTTATTATAGCTATGAGTTTCATAATGATTGGGATACGTTGCCCAATTTGAATTATGGCAATCCTGCCGTACGCAAATATATCTTAGAGGTGGCAGAATTTTGGGCCGCACTTGGTGTCGATGGCTTTCGCTGCGATGCTGCCTGGGCTGTTTCTCATGATTTTTGGAAACTATTTCGGCGTACGGTAAAAAGTATCAATCCGGATATTTTGTTGATCGATGAAGCCCTTCCCCGTTCGCCCGCTTTTCATAAAGATGAATTTGATATGTCCTACGATACTGATTTTTATGGTAATCTGCTGGATGTTTTCGATGGAAAAAAGCCGCTATCAGCCATCGAATATGGCTTGGCAAAAACCAAAAAAAATTATCCACCTCACAGCTTGGATTTACGCTATTTGGAAAATCACGATATGGAACGGTTCATCACCAAGTACGGCGCGCATAAAACCAAGTTAGCTGCTGTGCTGTTATTTACTATTTCGGGCACGCCGCTGATCTATTATGGGCAGGAAATAGGACAGACTGATCAACGAACAGCCATGAATTGGCTTCAACAAAATAGAGAATGGTACGATTTTTATAACCGACTCATTCTATTGAGACGAAGCACCGCTTGCTTTCGTCACGGTGAAACCATTAAAGTCAACACTAATTTCAATTCTCAGGTGCTAGCGTACCTTCGACATCAAGACGAAGAAAGATATCTAATTATTTTGAATTTTGGCGAAGCCATCAGCGCATGCCAGTTGTTTCTCCCTGAAAAATTATTTAAGAACAACTGGCAGCTCACCTTGGAAAACGTCTTGACTAATGAACAATTCCATCCTCGCTGGCTACAAAATCGCCAAATAAAGCTAAACCTTAACCAAGAAGCCTGTGCTGTACTAAAAATAATAAACGATTGATTGAAAATTTAGGTGAAGGAAAAAGCAAAGATTTCGATTGAAATTGGAATCAGGAACCGTTGATCGAAAGCGAGAGTTTTCTATTTCTCTCACTCACAATTTTTGCCTATTAAGCCGAGTTAGAAATAATGTCGCATCACAGAATCAAATTATTAGTAGTGGTACTTTCCTTTTCGTCTCTTTTATTTGGGCAGATCAATTTAGAGATTGAGAAAAACTTTAAGGTTATTCCGCCTAATGAAAATCAACCATTTATGTTCACCAATGCGGTGGGTTTGTTTTATTATGGAAACACCAGTTCGGTCAATACGTCGCGTTTTCAAGGATTGAGTTTTTTGACCAGCAAAATAATGGAAGATTATGCTATTGAAATAAACGGACAAGTAATGAACCGCTCGCAGGCGGAAGCACATTTGTTTAGCAATAAACTGGAGAGAAAATATAACAGTCTGAATATGGTCGAGGAGATAGCCGTTTCAGATTCACTGCCTGTTTTTATTATCAAAATCACCTCGCTGCACAGATTACCAATTTCCTTTCGACCAATAATTGCTACTGCAAATGGAACACGAAATTATGTCTCATCGTGGTCGTTTTCTGATAACATGCTATTCCTTTCTCCAGCCGAACAATCAGAGCAGAATAGGAAGGCAGGCTGGATAGGCTTTTTCACTTATCCGCTGGGAAATCTTTCTGACGATGAAATGGAACAAAAGAAAAATCAATCGTCAGCCAAGACTAACGCTTTTTTTCTGCCTGGCAAAATAGATTTTGTTCTGGCGGATGGAATCAACTTGATCATGGTTATTGTAGCTGATAATAAAAACCAAGTAATTGAAGTTAGAAATGAGTTGCTGACTAAGTTCAAGCCAAGTATCGTTAAAAAAGAAATGGCGATCGAATGAGGCAGAAAACTTTGAGGCTGACAAAACCCGACTTCAATTGAGCAAAAGTTGAAAATGCCAGAAAAATTATTCAGTTAAACGGCTATAAAAATAGCCGAATTTTTGGATTGAAAAAAGAGGTTTTTTGACAGTCCAAAGCGAAATCGGCAGTCGTACCAATCAAAAAACTTGATTTAGCATTCGATGCAATTGTGATTGGAAAAGAAGCAAGCGAACAATTGAAACAAAATATTTTTTTTTGCTAAATGTTTTGATAACTTTTAAGTAGCTTTTTATAATTAGCGGGACATCCTGGCGATTTCGGGGAAGCAATTCGAGATTGATAAAGCCATGAAAGTCAATTTTTTTTATTGTTTTCAGCACCGCATCAACCGGCAGACAGCCGCCTTTGCCAAAAGGCATGTGGGCGTCAAAACCGTCTTGGCAATCTGATAAATGGATACATGTGATTTCACTATCTGCGTGAAGCAAAAAATCAATGGGATCCTTGCCAATCAAAATAAAATGTGGAACATCAAAACATAAGCCAGTCAATTTATTTCCTAAAATTGATTGGGCAATAGAAAAAAATTGATGAAATTCACCCATTGTCCAACCCTGAATATTTTCGATAATGACCGGCGGTTTTAATTGATTTAAATTATTGATCAAATAAGCAATCGAATATTTATTTTTGCTGCCAGAATTGCTTTCTGGCGGATGAGCCACACAATACTGAATTTTTAAGTCGAGATAATTATCATTAATTAATCGGATCAGCTTCTGAATCTTCTCATCCATTTTCTGGCATGAAAAATCAAAACCGGTATCATGCAGGTTGGGCAGATGAAAACCGGTTTGCATGTGGCCAATAATTTCTTTGCAAGCTGGCAAATCATCAAACGCCGATATCGTTAATTCGGCGAACTCCAATCCCAATTTTTTAACCACCTTCAGTAAAATAGATGGTTTTATCCCTTTGAATTTATCTAAAGTCAAACCTACCGCGACGGCTTGTTTTTTCACTTTTCTCTCTCAAATGGGTTGCTTAGCTTTTTGAATATAAAAACTTCCCCTTTTAAAAGCAAGTCTAATATTTTGTCGCCAGAGCATTCGCATTAACAAAAGAAAAATCATTTGGAATTCAGGGGATTTTTTAATATATTTTTTGCCAATCAATAGTGCTAAAATACACAGGACATTCCAACATTGATTTTTTTGACACGATCTCATTTACCACTGCTGTTCATTTATTGCCAGGCTGCTTTTGGCTTCTGTGCGCAGTCCAGCACTTTTCAATCGATTGACAGTTTAATTCAAGCTGGGATCGAAAGTTCCATAATCCATGACTACGAGTCTGCGGCAAACATCTTTAAGAATATTATCGAACAAGATGCTGAAAGTCCTCAAGGGTATTTTTTTATGGCAGCTATGCTTCAATCACAAATGATCGATTTTGAAACAGACCAGTGGGAGAAAGAATTTTACAGCTTTATCGACTTGACCATAAACAAAGCCGACGCGGCAATCCAAAATAAAAGCAGTGAAAGGCCAGCAGCACAATTTTATAAAGGAAGTGCATTTTTATATTTGGGCTTTGCTGATGGCAGGAAAGGCGAATATCTATCAGCGATTAAGCACAGCCTCATCGGTATTTCCATCCTGAAGCAGTTAGCAGAAAATCATCCGGATTTTTATGATGTAAATTTTGGCATTGGTTCTTATAATTATTGGCGTAGCCGGATGACTCGTTTGATCAATTGGTTGCCGCTCATTTCTGACGCACGTCAGAGTGGTATCCAGATGGTTCAACAAGCAACGGAAAAAGGAAAATTTACCCGTTATGCAGCATTGAATGAATTAATTTGGATTTTGATTGATGCTGGCAAACCGGTCGAAGCTTTTGGATATGCTCAACAAGGATTGGAAAAATTTCCACAAAGTCGGTTTTTTCTCTGGGGCGCTGCCAAGAGCGCTTGTGCTTATCATAATTATTATTCGGCTATTTTATATTTCAATCAAATTCTTGAATCCCTGCTTGTAGAGAACTATAATAACCATTTTAACGAATTCATCTGCCGGCTTAATTTGATTCACTGTTACTTTGCAACCTCCAATCTTTCCGAAGCTAAAAAGCAGATTGCTATATTAAAGGCGCTCCACATCGATCCTAAGATACAAAAAAAATTAAATAAGCAGAAAAAGCGATTAGAGCAATTCGAAAGAAAATTGATACTCGAAACAACATCCAAGACACATGATGCAGGAGGCAGGTGATCAGCGCCATTTTTCTTTAGCCATTAGCTGAGCGAATAGCATGTTGGGAAAAGAGTTCATTTTGATTTTTTTCTGTCATCCGGCAACATGCCTCACAGTTGACTGCGCAACAGGCGGCTTGTCAATTTCCAAAAACCGATTTACAAATAAACAGTGCTGCCAGCAAACCTGCCAAATCACCAACCAAACCGGCTGGCACGGCATGCCTTGTTTTTTTAATTCCTACAGCTCCAAAGTAGACAGCAATCACATAAAAAGTTGTTTCAGTACAGCCATAAAATGTCGAAACCAGCCTCCCAGAAAATGAGTCGGGGCCCAATTGTTTCATCACTTCAGTTGCCAACCCCAACGTGCCGCTGCCAGATAGTGGTCTCATCAACGCTGATGGTAACGTTTCAGCCGGCAGACCTATAAGATTGGTTACTGGTGAAATTAATTTTACAAAAATATCCATTGCGCCGGAGGCGCGGAACATGCCAATGGCGACAAGAATAGCAACCAAATACGGTATAATTTTTATGGCTACCTCAAATCCTCCTTTTGCTCCATCAACA
>CAZNDR010000245.1:0-1260 GCA_964571835.1 uncultured Cytophagia bacterium
CCGGCTGAAATATTTACTGTCGGACTTCCCCATCCGGCGGAAATGGTAGCGGAATTTGAGACCTCTATTGCTTGCACCAAATTAGTATCGTAGGCCAAGGAAAAGTCCACCGAGAAAACCTGCAACCCCGTCACATCAGTAACCGAAATATTTAAATAGACGTCTTTGCCCGGCGAGGCATTAATGTTGGGGATGGTCACGGTCGGATTTTGCGTTTGTGCTCTGCCACTCGCTAGTAATATCATCAATAAGAAAAATATCATGAATTGTCGTTTCATAGCTGGTTTTATTTATCTCACTAAAATCATCTTTTTTATTTCTTGAAAATGGGCGTATTTTACTTTCAACAAATAAAGCCCGCTGGACACGAACACATTATCATCTGAATCGGCCAGCCAAGAAAATGAATAGTATCCGGGCACCGTCGCCCTATTGGCTAATATCTTAATTTTTTGGCCTAATATATTATAGATCTCTACCTGCAATTTTGGCCAGGCAGGTTTGGCTATTTTGGGCAACCAGATTTTGAACACAGTCGCTGTATTAAAGGGATTGGGATAATTTTGGGAAACGAAAAACCGCTCAGGGATAGAGGTGTTTTTTTCGACAAAAACAGGAATGGGCATCTCATCCAATTCAAAGGTATTGATGGATAACTGATCAAAAACCGGCGCTGGTTCATCTGCCGCGGCTTGAAATATTATGGCAAATAGCGTATCAGCGCAGCGTGCTGGTCGAGTGCCAGCTAACGCCAGGCACAAATTGTGGTCCCAGTAATTCCATTCGCTGAAAAAAGACTTAAGTTCACCGCACGGCAAAAAAGTTAGCGGCGTCAGAGTCATCGGATCAAATGTTATCTCTGCCTGCATGGAATAAAATGACGGCAGATTAGCATTTCGGAAAGTGATTTTGACTTTCTGCTTTTCGATCCAATCAGCCTGAGAATAAAGGATCATCGGCTCGAGCTCGATATTGCTTTTGGGCAGGTTGGTTGCTGGCGCTTGGGCTGGAAAGCTGCTGATCAATCCCACAGTGTAACGAAAAATAAGTGACGCATCGAACGAGCTGATGGTTTTATTGCCGCTGACATCAGCGGCTAACGAATCGCGCGGAAAGACCGTGAAATAGGGAGAGATATTTCTCTTTGCTGCGATGCGGAGAACAAGCGAGCCATCAAAAGAGCCAACTTCCTGGTTATTGCTCAGATCGCCGTACAGCGTTGCCACAAAATTTTGATTCGATTTATTTTCAGAAAGCGGC
>CAZNDR010000245.1:1360-6577 GCA_964571835.1 uncultured Cytophagia bacterium
ATCGCCGTACAGCGTTGCCACAAAATTTTGATTCGATTTATTTTCAGAAAGCGGCCGATAAATTCTGCTTGGCGGAAAGAAAAAATGATTCTGATGGTAAGGCACAACATAATAGTTAAAGCCACTTTCCAATCGATTGGCTTCGTAGTGCCCGTTAAAATCGGTGGTCATTGTTTTATTAATTTTCCCTGATATTTTCATTATTGCACCGGCCAGCGGGTATTTGCTATCGACGGTGACTGTTCCGGACAAATTAGCGATTTCTTCTGGCTTAAAGGGCAATTGGAAATTTTTTATCAAGCTTTGACCGGCTTGAATGGTCATGGGTTGCTGCATTTTAGCATAGCCCAATTTATCTGCCTCCAGGGTGTAACTGCCGCTATTAAGAAACAATTGGTATTGTCCCGCATAGTCTGAAAAGGTCGTGGTTGTGTCGTTGCTTTGAATGGCAATAATTACAACTTGATTTATGGGGACGTTCTCAGCATCGGTGATGGTGCCGGCTACGCTGCTCAAATCGCTTAAGACAAAGGGCACGGTCTGCATCTGCGAACTGGTAACTGTGGCATTTTTGGACTGAAAATTATAGCCTGCTTTCACTGCCGTCAGCATGACATTTCCGGGGCTTAATTTGAGTTCGTAGTTGCCTGAATTATCGGCCAAAGCCAGAACTTTTCTTCCCTGACAAGCTACCTCGGCGTGATCGATGCCATTCCCGGCGGTATTGGTTATCTTTCCCACTACTGTTCCAGCATTGGCTGTCAAGACAAGCTCAATGCCCTCTAGCGTTTGTCCCGCCTGCAAAGCGATATTGGGCAGATTATTTTCTTGATAAGCTTCTTTTTGGGCAGCGATTTTCCAAATGCCTGGAGCAAGCGAAAAAATAAAAGTGCCAGTCTCAGTGGAACGCGTAAAAACAGTATCATCGTTCTGGATTGCCCAGACGTCTGCGAAAACAATCGGATAGCCGCTGCTGAGTATCTTTCCTTTAACGATGGCAGAGGATGAATTCATTTCGATATGCTGATTGGATTTTATTTCAGCAGCGGTCAGTTCAACTATTTTGGCTTCAGGCTGATAGTAACCTGGTTTGGTGACGTACAAATGGTGGCTGCCCGGTGATAATTTTAGCGTATAATAACCGTTAATTTTCGTCGTATCAAAAGCGGAACCATTGGTGATAATTGCCTCGGTCAGTGGATTTCCATTACAGCGAATCAAACCATTAATTTCGGCTGGCGCTAATTGCAGCACAAAATTGACGTCGTTTATTTGTTGACCAGCTTGAAGTGCGATATGCCTTGGTTTCGGTTCGAGATAATTCTTTTGCTGCAAAAAAATATCATAGGCGTCTGCCGGAATCGAAATAGCGAATTTGCCTTTGGCATTGCTGTATGCTGAAAAAACCGAACCAGTCGATGAAACAACGGTGACCGACACATTACCGATACTATTGAAGCCATCAGTAATGATGCCGCTAATGGACGCGCCTTGTGAATTGAGAATCAGATTGGGTGTTAGCGTGAGCGTCTGATTTTCATTAAGGGAAATACTGCGCTGGCTATCCTGGCTATAACCCGATTTTTGGCAGATCAATTGATAAGTGCCACTGCTCAATTTCAGTTGAAATGCCCCGTTATTATCAGTACGGGTAGATACCTGATGCCAATTATTTGTAGCGCTGACTAGCGCACCGTAAAGCGGCAAGGCATTTTGATCAGTAACTTTGCCAATTAATGTACTATTATTTTTGCGCAACATCAACGGAGCACTTAACGTTAGCGCGGCACCGGATTCAAGTGTTATCTGTTGGGTATCGCTGGAGAAATAGCCGGACTTGGTGGCAAAGATTTCATAAATTGAAGGAGAAAGGGCGAACTGGAATTTGCCGGATAAATCACAAACCATTTCCAGGTGGTTCTGTCGATACAAATCGACGGCGGTTATTTGAGCGTTGCTGACTGCCGCACCGAATTGGTCAATTACCGAACCAATTACTGCCTCCTGAGCTAATGACAAATATATTGTCAATTCGGTGGTTTTATTGACATCAACCTCAGTTGCTAATAGCGTGTCGCTGAAACCATATTTTGAACAGGCAACTTGGTAGGTGCCCGGCTGAATGTTCAAATTGAGCACTCCCGAATTCGTGGTCGAATATTCAGTATTTTCGCCGCTTCCTTGAAGCGGCTCAATTTTTACATTAACTCGTGGCAAAGAATTCCCGATCGAAGTACAAGTGTTAATGATTAATGTGCCGTTCGGTACGGCATAAGTAAAGTTTCGTCGAACGCTGACAGCGCCTTTGCCAGTGCCATCCAATGCAATAACATGCCATTCATAATAGTTGTTTTTAAAGATGGTCCGGGCTTGAACTGTTGCGGTGATCGCCGACGTAACCACTTGCCATACCGGCAAAGTTGAAGTGGAACCGGCTTCCTCAAAAAATTCAAAAATCTCGAATTGATAAAATTTTGCATTGGTTACCGGCAACCAAGCAAATTCAATCTCCCGACTGGAGATTTGAACATTCGATTCAGGATAAGTTAAAACCGGAGGCTGAAGACTGATCGGCACATTAACGGTAAAACTCTGCACGCCGGATTGTACCACCGATGTCAAAGCTGGATTATTGCCGTAATTATTCAAGACAATCCAGTCATAACTTTTGCTATTCATAAGCGGCGGAATGATGCCGTTATTTTGGGTGAAATATCCCGATGGATCTGGAGCGCCGTAATCTATTTCAGTGCGATCGGTGATAGCCGAATAAATGATATTCGCCCCTTCCATTTGCAGTTCTCCGAGTTCGTTCTGCTTAAGCGTAACTGGCTGGTCAGAAACAACAATATGGTAAAAGGGCACACCAACTACAGCGTCCCATTGAAATTTTGGCGACAGGGTCGTAATGGTGGAACCATTTTGAGGACTGATACAATTTGGCGCTTGCTGCGATTCAATGTAAAGTGGAAATTCCCGCGACCGCAGCAAGCCATTGGAAATAAAACAATAATAAATGCCCGCTGTCATGCCGACATTAGCTGGAACAAACTCTATTCTACTGATGGTGCTGCCCGGGACCAGGTGATCTGATTGACCAGAAAAACCGCTGAAATAAAGTGAAGCTGGAATTGGCTCGATCCATTTCACCACAATGGTCTCATCCCTTGCTATTATATAAAAGGGATAGGCGCTCAAATGAATTTCCTGTGCTGAAGCTGCAGCAGCCAGCCACTGCCAGATCATCAGCAGAGCACATATCTTCTTTTGAGTAATCAATTTTTTAAAATTGATATTGAAGACCAAGATTCACTCCCGGAACTGGTAATAGATCAATTACACCAATTAAGGTTAACGGTTTCAAAATGCTCCGCCCATAGCCAAGAGCCAGGCAAGGCAAAATGGTCAAACTGGAATTTACAGCTAAATCCTGAGATTCAGGAGCATGATATTTGAAAAAAAATAATTCTATGTCAGTAAAAAAATGGTGGTGACAAAAATAGAGATTTAACTTTTGTTTCGGCAGTAATTCGACATACTCGTCTCCGTACAACAAACGATATTGACCAAAATAGAAATGGTCTGATAGATAAAATTTCCAGCTTTCGGTTTTAAAATAGAAGCCGATTTTAAACTTATTGGGCATGGTATGTTTTGCCGATGGATAGTTATTCCATTCCAAAGTTTCGGTATAGGTCAATTGAGACGGATCAAGTTTTTCCCCATCTAAAATTTCTTCGATGCCGCCGCTTTCTTCCAGCGCCTTGAGGTTAAGAGCTGGAATTTTATGTCGCGTGCCTGAAAGATCACCCTTCAGCGTGGCAGATGATGAAAAAGAAATAAGCCCATCGATGATGCAGTTTCCAGTGACAAGATACATGCCGCCATAACTCACGCGCCAGCCGGTCCCGGAATAGTGCGCTTGAAGATTTTGACCGATGGCTGTTGGCCATAGCGTGGCTTGATCGTTGAACAAATGCTCTTTTCCATTATAGTACATCGAGCCTTGAATATTCCAGTTGCTCAAAAGATTCACCTCAAAATATAATCGTTCGAGTTGAAGGCAGTGAATTAATTTGCTGTTCCAGCGGCCGGCAATCATAAAACTCGAACTGGTCGTCAGATAATTTAATTGATTGACCGCATCAAGATAATTGTTCAAAATTACTTTTCCGCTGCCGCTTTCCGAACTTAAATTGGTCGATACCGATGATTCAGCTCCGATCAAATTGTAATTCATCTCTAATAATAGAGGGTGATGAAACAAAAGGCCGCAGGTGAAATTTTTAAAGGGAAATAGAATTAATCCTTCAGCAAATCTTTTTTGCCGCTTTATTTGCAAATTGATTGTTGGATAACCAATAGTGAGATCGGCTGGTCGGTAGGAGGCAATATTGTTATCAATTTCTGGATTGATATAGGAGGAAAGTTTTGTAATTTTGGAAAGGCCATAGTGCAAGGCAGGCGACAGGTGAAAAATAATTTTCGGTTGTTTTTCTCCGAAGATGAAAGCTGGATTTTCAAATACATTAAAAAATGGAAAATAGTGGTGATTGGAAATTCTTCCCCAGCTACCATGACCTAAGCACGTGCCCAAGAAGGATAAATTGCTCTGGAAACGCCCAATATTCAGTTTTTCTATCCGACTGAGCGTTTCCTGCCCACAGACATAATTGGCGAGGCAACAGGATAAAATAGCCAGCGCCACGGTAAAAAGAAGTTTATGCCGAAATGGTTTAACTGTCATGGCCGTTTTATTTATCTGGTAAATAATGAATTTTTACTCGACTGCGCTCGGGGGCAAATTGATTAGCAAATGGCGATATGAGATATTGACAATTCAAGTCATATCGAGCCAAGTCGAAAAATGA
Source organism: uncultured Cytophagia bacterium (assembly GCA_964571835.1). GTDB lineage: Bacteria > Zhuqueibacterota > Zhuqueibacteria > Thermofontimicrobiales > Thermofontimicrobiaceae > CAZNDR01. Next base: position 6,232 of record CAZNDR010000245.1, read on the forward strand.
CTGAACGTTGCTGAAATAAATATCTTGGAGTGCGCTGAGAAATGCTGTACGTTCGAATAATTACGCTGAATATAATTAATTTTAAATTACTATGCAAATATTTTTTTTTATTTTAGGCTGAAATAATAATAACACAACGACCACATTAAATCTTTATTAAATATGGTGTCTATTATCAAACGGCACTATGTTGAGTGCGCTGCAAAACGCAATTCACCCTTCGGCTATGGTCAGCCTGACAGTGCTGAGATATCACTCTTGGTGACGTCGAAGGCCGATAATCATTTTTTGAGGGGAGCTTTTCTAATCCAACAGAATTTTTTTATTGGCTGACAACCACTGAGGA
>CAZNDR010000246.1:0-6568 GCA_964571835.1 uncultured Cytophagia bacterium
CTATGTACGCTAGCAAGGGAATTATTAAAAATATTTTTCTTTGTTTTTTCATTTTATCAATACGACCTGCCCTAAACAAGATTTAGTCTCTTTTTGATCTTTCACTTCAATTTGAATTAGGTACCGGCCATTTCGTGCCGGCCGATCCATATCGCTTTTCCCATCCCAGTTGAATGAATAATTTTTCGCTTTATCCAGTGGCTCATTGACCAGCAAGCTACGCACCAGCTCGCCCTGCAGTGAATAAACTTTTATGGTAACGAACGGCTGCCTAATCGTTTGTGAAGTCACGTAAAAACTAATATCAACGCCAGCAGTGCCATTGCCGTCGGTATCAACGATGGGAGAAAAAGGATTGGGAGCAAACTTTAAATCATGGACCGCGAGGGGCAGCGCTGGCAACATCAAAGCAAACAATGAAAAATGGTCGATCTGAGCTTCTATTTGATCGAGGCCGCTTTCTTTGCTTGACGGCAAGATATGCCATTCGGCGCGGGTTGGATCCCATTGGCCCATGGTCAATTTTTGATTTTGATAGGAGGTTGGAATCTTTAATCGTAAGGTAGCTGGTACGACAAAAGTGATGCCATCAGGCTTAAAGTCATAACCATCGCCGATAATCATGTGCGACCGGGTAGAGCCTTTGAGCGATTGTGGTGTTACTCTCTCAAATCTCAGTTGAAATGGTGCTGGCACCGACTGATAATTCAACAAGAATTGCATTCCCAGCGCATCATGTAATTGATAAGATTTTTCTGGTCGCACATGAGCATAAAGGAAAAGTTCGGCGGTATCGGTTAGCGCCGTGCTGCTCTCTTTTACAATTAAATTTGCGGGACCGATATATTGGCTATCAGGATAGACAACACCGGTTTGGGCAAAGCCAGCCGCCGGCGGCGTCAATTGCCAGGACATGTTTTCCAAATAGTCAATGGTTTCCCCGCTTTCGGTCAATGCAGCATAAGAAAATTCGGTCGGCACATCATTGGGGATCAAAAAGGATTCGCCAGTGATACGCAATGAGGCGATGACAAAAGGTCGAAGCGAAAATTCAATGAATTTTTCCTCACCCGGGGCCAAATTTAAGACCTGCTGTAGCGGTGTGGTCAAAAAGCCTGTTTTTTGCGCCGTCACCAAATAGGTATTCGTCTTTAGACTATCGAATAGAAAATCGCCATTTGTTTCTGTTTGTTTTTGAGAGAGCAAACTGCCGCTGCTTTGCGCGAACAAGCTGATGATCACCTCAGATAAAGGAGAATTGTTCGACCAAACTTTCCCGGAAATCTTTCCTAATTGCCATTCTAAAATAAGAGATAGCGTTGTGTCTGTCTTTAAAATGGAAATATTTTCGATAGCCAGATTTTTAAAACCATATTTTGTCGCTGTCAAATTATAAGCATAGCGCCGGTCCAAATTCGACAGATGGAAAGTGCCAGCTAAATCGGTATTGGCAGATCCAAAATGGCCAAAATCATCATTAATGGAAATAATTGCCTGGGGCACTGGATAAGACTCGGCATCAGTAATTTTGCCAGAAATAATGCCATCCTGTTTTAGCATAGATAAAATGACTGATTTATTACCAGCAAAAATACCTCCCACTGTATCTGAAGGGGAATAGCCATTTTTGTTAGCATAGAGCTGATAAGGCATATTTGATTCCAAGTGAGTCAATTTGAAAAAACCGGCCGAATCGGACGTGGTATCTGCTGCAATGGAACCGCCACTATCTAGCGCCACTACTGTTGCGCCAGGAATAGAGGGAAAAGGTGAACGGGTTTCCATTACGTAGCCGGAAATAAAATTTTGCACGGCAAGAATGGCAACCGAACCATTTTTTAGTAAAACTTTGGGGCGTCCGCTATTAAATAAAAAATCTAAAAAAGTAAGTGCCGATTGGCAAGTTTCCAGTAATCCCGGTTTTATGTAAAAATGTAATTTTAACAAATAGCCTTTTCCTGCTAAAGGCTGGCTGCCCGTCTGGCTAATTATCAGGCTGTCGCCAAAAAGCGCAAACTGCGGATCTGGCCAGTAAGTTGTCAGACAATTATTTGTACTAACATTCTCGATGCCCAAAAGTTGGCTATCAAATTTCAGATTAAAGGAATATGAATAAATGCCCAATCCAGTAACATCCGAAGTTGAAATTCCCAAATCAAATTTAGCATTAAAAGCAACCGTAGTGTCAGGCAGAGAGAGCTGGACTTCAGGCACGACATCTGCCCGAAAGTGAATGGTGCCGTCTTGAAAGATGACCGGAAAAAGACCGTTTTGAAAAGCCGCCTGAGCCAAATGAATTTCGGTGCTGTCGTTTAGTGGCGCTGAGGCGGACAGGTGGAATTTGAGCCAAAACAAGACGCCGCTACCCTGCAGGGCTTCGGCACCCGAATGATAAAAAATAATGGTCGTTCGATTGCTGGAAAAATTGCCACTGCCCCAAGAAGCTGATAAGCTGTTTTCGACGCTTGCGCCCTGAATGGTCACTGCTGCGCTGTCGAACTGGATAACTACACGGTACTGCATAATATCAAAATCGGTCACACTGGAAACCTTGACCGGCAACAGAAAATCCGAATTAATGGCAATGGTTGTGTCAGGGATGAAAAGGTTGATTTTTGCCTCGGCAGTTTGAAAAGTCAACAGATCAGAAATCGTTGGACCATTATTGAGCGAATCCCTGATTTCGACCTGATAAAAATAGAGTTGATTGGGCAACAGATTTTCTATCTTTACTAGGTGCAGGGTGTCTACCAGGCTGATTTCGATAAGCTCAGCAAAAGTAGTAGTTGTCCCATATTGTAATCTGACAGCACTTGGCTCAGTGGTGACAATTTTTATCGTGGCAGATTTTAAGCCTACGGAAATCGCTGATGGAGTTTCGCGAAAATGCGGCGCAGACCGATCGACAAAATGAATCCAGCCATTGGTGATGGCTGCTGGCGGTGCACCGCTGTTGAAAATAAAGTTCGAAAAAATCAAAGAAGTTGTGTCAAAATGTTTTGCCTGGCGTGTGGAAACAAATTGCAAAAAAAGCAATATTCCAGCGCTGGTAATTTCATTGCCAGCGGAGTGGAAAATTTTTAAACTATCATTAACCATCGTTACCAGCGGCTGATTCCATGATTCGGTTAATGAGCCAGTCTGGATCGCTTGCAAAAAATTGACCTTTCTGGCATCGTAATTCAATGAAAACTGGTACTGAGAAATGGGAATGCTGCCGATCGCACCAATTTTGATGGGTAAAAGTATGGTATCGCCAATGGCGATAGCAGTATCTGGCAACACGATGTAAACTTCATTGCCCGCGGTGGTGGCAAATTGTTTGAGCTCACTCCAGACTGGCCCATTTCCGCTGGTATCGGTAATGTTTACTTGAAACTGATAGGAGGTGATAGGCTGCAAGTCTGTCAGCTTATAATTTATCGATTCTGCTGGCGTCAGAAATTTTATAGTGTCCGGCATCCCGCCGATTGGGCTATAGATTAATTGAGCCGTCGTTAATTCATCAGTTTGCCAGGAAATTATCGCTGAAACGGCGCGGATTTGGCTGACAACCGGCACCGAAGCAAAAATCGGAGGCGTGAGATCAACTAATCTGAAGATGCCTTGATTGATAGTAACATGCGAACTATCACCGTTAACTGACATCTTCTCTATAGCAATAAAACTGATCGAACCGTAGCTTACTTCTTTAGCGGAAAATTGAAATTTAAATAGCTCAGCATCATAATTGAGCGGCGGCTCTCCTTCAACATGAAAGTGAATTCGGTCAGGGGTGATTTGTTGATATTCTTTATGCCAGTTTAGCGTCACGTCAGATGCTGACAAGTCAAAATTCTGAAACTGCAAAATGGCAGCATCAAAAGTCAAGTCAAAATCAAGTGAGAAGATAAAACGTGAACCAGCGCCGGTGACGGTTACTGGTATCCAAACAAGTTGACGGCGATCAGCTTGTGCCCTGGCAATGTCGAAGAGCAACGGTTCAATTGCTGAAGTGGTAAATTGATAAGTCGACTCAGAGATCCAATTGTTTCCGGCAGTATCCTGAGAAGCGATCTGGTATTGATAAGTAGTAGCAGGAATCAAGCCTTCGAGAAAAATAGTGTGATAAGTTTGTGGTAATTCATTCGACATGGAAATTTCATTGGGCGAACTTGTACCATAAAAAATCCGCGCATTGGCAACTTCGTTGGTCTGCCAGCAGACCAGTGCTGACGTGGAATTAATAGCCAAAATAAACGGCCCGGCGGTCAGAAATGGAGGCAACTGGTCTTTGATGCTGACACTACCAAATTTGTAAGTTGCCAGCGGAGAGCCTTCATTAAAGATGAAATTATTAAAACGTATCACAGTCAGTTCGCCAGCCTGGGCTGAATTGGAAACTTGAAATTTCACTTTGACAAGATTGCCGCTGCCTTGCAGCGGATTAATGCCGCCCATAGCAATATATAACTGACCCGAGACCGGAGTGTAGGTAGGTTGCCCCCAGCCTGCAGTGAGACAGCCACTATTATTCGCTTCCACAACGCTGAGTATGTCGTTGTCATAGGCTAATTCGATGTCGCTGGAAAAAATCTCCAAGCCACTCACGTCGCTAACCTGAATCGGCATTTCGATCACATCGCCTGGCGCAGCTGAAGCAGTATTGAGGGAGATAGACACGCTATTACCAGAGATAGTAGAAAAAGTGCTGTCGGCTGAGAAGGGCGAGCTATTGCCGGCCAGGTCCACATTTTTTACCCGATAATGATATAATGTACCCGGCGATAATCCAGTAAGCAGAATCTGATGCAAGGTGGTAATTTGATCTGCGTCGACATTTTTATCGTAATTGGTGGAAGTACCAAATTCCACCGAAGCAACCGCGGCTTCGTTGGTGCGCCAGAAAAGCCGCGCCGAATGGCTGCTAATATTATCAACAAACGGTCCCCACACAAGGTGCGGCGGCTGCTGGTCAGAGGGACCAATAATAGTAATCAAGCCAGGCAAAGCTGATACGGCTGGGTAGCCTTCGTCGAAACGGAATTTTGCCAGTACTAATTGAGTTTGCTGACTTGGTTCGCTTGTTCCGCTAACTTGAAAACCAATTTTCACCAGCTTGCCTGCGCCTTGAAGTGGCGCTGATCCAGTCGCTGCGATTGAAATAAAACCCATTTGCTGGGACACTGTGAGTGGATGCCAATTTTCGCTCATTGTGCCGACTTGCTCGACGTTCACATATTGCAGCCTGATCGGATCATAAGCCAGAACGGCCTGCCAGTTGAGAATGTGGAAATCGGTCACATCAGAGGTGGACAAAAAAAGCCACAGCGTTGAGCCAGCCGCGGCAGTGGTATCAGAGAAGCCAACAGTTACATCTGATGAGGTAGTGGTGAAACTAACGTCGCTGCTCCATTTGGGGCCATTACCGCTGACATCTTTGCTGCCTGCGCGAATATGGTAAGTAGTGCCAGGTTTCAATTCGGTCAATCGCGTGCGATGTTCGAAAACAAAAGATTCTTGTTGCCAGTGCAAAGAATAAGCCGTCGATTCACCATATTCGATGAGCGAAGTGGCGGGTTCATTGGTTTGCCATTCGATGACAGCAGAATTGCTCCGAATCTCACTTACCTGCGGACCTGAAATAAATATCGGCGGCAGCCGGTCCTTTACGGTCAAAGAGCCATTAACTAAGATAAGTTTAATTTGACCATCGTTTAAAGCTACATTGCTGAACGAAATGTCTGTAGCTTTATTGATAACAGCATTGATGAAAACAGAGCCATTGATTTTGAACAAAACACCACTGCCTTGAAGAGCGGCTGTATGTTGTGCTTGCACGGTCAATTTATTGGATTGAAGTGAAATTTGCGGTGCTGGCCAAGCCGACAGCAACGAATTTAATGTGCTAATACCCGTAACCTGCATCTGGGTCCCATCGAACAAAATTTCCAGTGAAATTTTGGTTAGATTAAGTCCACTCAAATCGGGCACGTTGATCGGCAACTCAAACGAAGTGCCGGGATCCGCGATAAGATGAGAAAGACTTAATGTGACATCTTTAGTGCGAAAAGTAAAACCCGACAATACTCTTGGGCCATTGTTTAGCGAATCAGTAAGTTGGAGTTGATAATGATAATCGGTTGTCTCGCGCAGGTTCGTCAAATTGATCACGTGTGATTTGTTCAAATTTGGATCAGAAGCACCCTGTCCATAAAAAGTCGTTTCGCCATAAAGCAAAAGCACTCGTGAAGGCTCATCGGTTTGAAAGGAAATCTTTACATTGGCATAATTGCGTTCCACAATGGAGGGCCCGCTGACGATAATTGGCGCCTCCGAATCGCCCGTGACAGTGAAACTACCATTATGAATAGTGGCAACCGGTTGCCCATCGTTAAATTTAAAATTGATAAAAATAAGATCAGAAGAGCTGCCGATTTGAGCCACTTCTGAAACATGAAAGCGGATGCGCACCAGGTTGCCGCTGCCTGATAAGGGATCAATTCCAGCCAACGATACTTTTATGCTGCCGGCTGAAATATTTACTGTCGGACTTCCCCATCCGGCGGAAATGGTAGCGGAACTTGAG
>CAZNDR010000247.1:0-6538 GCA_964571835.1 uncultured Cytophagia bacterium
ATTCAATTCTTCAAGGCTCATGGGTTGATGTTTTTTTTTGATAACCTGGCAAAAAAATCTAATGGATAGGATTGAGTTTCTGCTAAATAATATAGATAAAAAAAATTTTTCAGGCAATAAAATATTAGACCAGGCCAGAAATTTCTTTGCTTCGCGGGTAAAAATGATCATCGTCATCAAACGTTTAAGGACAAATTACCCAGTAATTAGTTTTATGCTTTCCCAGAAAAATGAAGAATTCTGCCCTGATAAAAAAATAGTTACAGAAAAGCTTTAGTGCTTCATGGCTGACTTTGCCTTGATAAAAATTCAGCTTGACAATACCAAATATTTTATTATATGGATGATGAGCTCTGCTAATGTAAACAATAATATCCGGGCAGGGGAAACGTGCCAATAGTGCCCGCCGCCACCTTGGCCAGTTACTCAACTCATTGTGAAGATAGACGTAAAAGAGCAATAATCTTTAAAACGGTCAACTTTGCTATGATTCGTCTTGATCAAAGAGAAAGGCAAGTGCGGTGATTGACACTACTTAATTCCTTAATCACCATTATTTTTAATTTTAATCTCGGAGGGAGAAATGCAAGCTTTAATTATGAATTTAGTTGGTGGCGCTTTAGGCGGAAATGCAGCTGGTGCGGTGCTTAAAAAACAAAGCTTGGGCACCCTGTGGAACTCGGTGGTCGGCATCATCGGCGGCGGACTGGGCGGGCAACTGCTTTCTTCGTTAGGCACCTCTTTTGGCGCTGATACCGGTTCAGCGTTGTCAATTGGCAATATCGTCGGTAATATTCTTTCGTCCGGTGTCGGCGGTGGTATTTTAATGGTCATCGTAGGTTTCATTAAAAAAGCCCTGGCCAAAAAATAACAGGCGATAGCTTTGCCTGTTTTTAGTTGAGAGCCTTTTGTCGATAGTTGACAAAAGGCTCTTTTTTTAATTCAGAAAACAGATAGCCTTGTGATTCGCGCCATAAGCGGTTTTAGTTTGCCCTATTCGACCAAATTGTTTTATGCTAATATGAATGACCAGTTGAAAAAAACCAAAGGAAATGAAAGGCTAAAGCCTAAAGAATTGGTGGGAAATTAAAAGATCTCCGTTCTAAAGACCGAAGCTATTTCATTTTCATGAATGGCTCCGCCATTTATGGCGGATAAACTTATGCAATCCGAAATCACGTGGGCATAAGCCCAATCAGCTTTTTGACTGGTCTGATATTGCTACTAAAAAAAATTAGGCTTGTTTCATCTCCCCGCTATCCAATTTCCAGAACGGAATCCAGATAAAGGTAAAAAGCTTTATGGCAATATTTGACTTTAATGGCTTAATGGTGACTGTTTGTAAAGCTTCTTCCATCACATTAAATTTTTCGGTGTAGGTTTCGACCTCACGCTGAAAATCTTCCTGCAACTCTTTCAATTGCTGCTGCAATATGGTTAAATTTTCTTCGGCTCGCTGAATGTCGCCATGCTCTTTCATGGCGCGGGTGGCTCTATTCATTGTTGTGCCAGCGTGACCAATAGTGGAGCGACTGATCGCTTTCCTGCCTAAAAAGGCGCCTAGAATAGTGGTGCCAATGGAAATGGCGGTTTGAATTTTTTGTTGCTGCGCTTGATTTTGTTCCCGAGCAATTCGATCTTCAGCGGTACGAATTTTGTTTTCTATGGTGGCCGTTCTTTGCGCATATTTTTTCCTCAATTCCTCCGTCCATTCATCGCGTTTCTCTCGGGCAAATTGAGATAATCGAATTCTAAAATCCCGTTCATTCTCGCCAGGCAAGGATACGATATTATGGACGAGGCTTTTACAAAGAGTCAGGCTTTGGGATCGAAACAAATAATTCAGAAAATCATTTTTCCAGGTGGCATAGTTTTTGGGCAACAAAACCGCCGCAGAGACAGCGGCATAATTAGCTTCGTCTTCCGGATCGCGCAGAAAGTCATTTTCATTATAGTCAACGGCTGACGATTGCTCCCATTGCACCGCCAGCACTTTGTCCTCGGCGGGCGCGAGATACTTTGCAGTAGTGACCGAATCGACTTGAAGTGGTTTGTCGACAAAATGAATCTCGGCGCTACCCCAGATGAACGGCTGGTAAATCAAGCTGGCGTTTTCTGGTTTTAAGCTTCTGAGCGGAGCAAAATATTGACTAATTTCCGAGGGGAAAACCGGTCTTTCTCTTTCAGCTGAGTGCGCCAGCGAGGCTTTTTTCTGGGCTGCTTTTTCCGGAGGAATGCTCGGTTGCTTGACTAATTTTTTTATCTGCTCGCGCGTCAATGGGCCAGCCAGATAAGACATCGCCCAACGAGATTGAAAAACTTCCGGTGCTTGTTCATGTACATTGTGCAGCAGAAAGACCCGTTTCCCCAATTTTGATAGAACTTCTTCCATTTTCCGACGGTCAACTTTATCCTCAGTCGCTTCAGCCGCAATTCCGTCCAACACTTTAGCGCGATCACGTTCAGTTTGCAGCCGTCCGATAAACCAGGTGCCTATGTTCGCCAATCCTTTATAATCCAGATCGACCGGATTTTGTGTTGCTAACACAATCCCCAGACCAAACGCTCGCACTTGTTTTAGCAAAGTCAAAAGCGGCTTTTTTGAAGGCGGATTGCTCACCGGCGGCATGTAGCCAAATATTTCATCAAAGTAAAGTAGGGCGCGCAGACTCAAGGTTCCTGCCTGCGTGCGTACCCATCCGAGTACCTGGTTGAATAAGAGCGAAACAAAAAACATTCGTTCCGCTTCCGACAAATGTGCGATGTAGAAAATGGACAGCTTTGCTTTGCCGGCAGTATTGTATAAAAAATTGTTGACTTCAAACGGTTCGCCCTCCATCCAGGTTTTAAAAGCCGGTGAGGCTAACAAATTATTGAGCGACAACGCCAATTCCATTCTTTCTTTTTCAGGATAGAATGACTCCAAATCCATGATACCGATTTTGGCGAAAGGCGGTTTTTGCATGGCTCTGATTAATAGCTCCAAATCAAGATTTTCGCCCTGTTGCCAATAGTGCGTTAAAATATTGGAAATAAAAATGTGTTCTTTACTTTTAATCGGATCTGCGTCTATGCCTAGCAGCCCCAATAGGCTGCTTACAGTTGATGAAACCCGTTCCTGAAACAGGTCAAAATCGTCACGAATTTGTGAAGGCGGCGCAGCAAAGGAATCAAGAATAGAAACGGCTAAACCAGCCGAGCTACCCGGCGTATAAATAGCAAATTCAGCCCCCTCAGTGATTTTTTTCAGGCGCTCTTTGCTTTGTCCCCAATCTGCCAAACCTTTTGTCCACGTTGCGGCAATTTTAGCAGCGAATTCTTCAGCGGCTAAATTGTTCTGAAGTGCCTCATCTTTATTAATCCAGGGTAAAAAATCTTCCGGCAATTGATTGGGGAAGTTCAATAGCAGGTTAGTCATGTCACCTTTGGGATCGATGATGATGGCGGGAATGCCATCGATCGCCGCTTCTTCTAACAGCGAAAGGCAAAGGCCGGTTTTTCCGCTGCCAGTCATGCCAATGCAGACGGCATGAGTGGTGAGGTCTTTGCTTTCGTACAAGATGAGATTATCAGTTATTTTTTGTGAGTCAAGGTCGTATTTCTTTCCTAAATAAAAAGAGCCTAATTTTTCATAATCTTCCATAGGTACTCCTATTGCTTTAAGTTCAATGTTAGCGATCGGCTTTTTGCTTTCAGCACTCACCTTCAAAAAAAGGTTGCTTAATCGCCCATTATCATTAAGCTAACTCATTAAATAAAAAAGCGATCTGTTTTTTTAATAGCCTGCTGCCTGAAAGCTGCCGGCTGATAGCTTTAGACAAATTGCTCGATTACTATGACTAATTTTGTTGTCGCTAATCGCTTGTCTGGTGCGCTAAATTGCGGATCACTTGGTACGCCCGCTTCGGTTCAAATTCGTCTTTGAACACCTCTTCAGTCCGACATTGAATACGATCCACCAATTGCTCAAAAGTAAACTGAACGCCAAAATATTCCAGCGCGGCTTTGCCCGGCAAACTTAAGACGCCGGCTCGGGCTTTTTTGATTCCCAAATATATAATCAACAACGCTGCAGCACGACCGATAATTTTATCATTGACGGTCAAGTTTGCATGATCATAATTTTGCTGTGCCAGAAACTCATGCAATTCCAATAACGGGTGAAGCCATTTGCTATCACTAAAAAAAATTAATTTATCTTCATTATAAACTTCCAATGTATGATCCATTTAATTTATTTTCCTTCTATATTAGTTGATTACTGCTACACCATCAAAATAATGCGCATGGTCGTTCCTTCATCGATTTTTGATTCTTTGACAAATAATTTGCCCCGGTGAAATTCCTCGACAATGCGCTTGGCTAAATTTAAGCCCAAACCCCAACCTCGCTTTTTGGTGCTGAAGCCCGGTTTAAAAATTCGTCGCCGGTTTTGTGGACTGATGCCTCTGCCATCATCGGCAATGTCGATAAAAACCTGAGACGATTTACTCTCCATCAGCCCGGTCGAAATGGTAATTATGCCTTTGTCCTTTTGAATGGAATCAATGGAATTTTTGATTAGGTTTTCGATCACCCATTCGAATAAATCTTTATTCATGGTCAATTCCGGTATGTTGGCAAATTGTCTAATTATTTTCACTTCTTTTCCGGTTTGCGGTAAGCGAGACTCAAAATATTTTATCGTTTCTTCGATAATGGGCAGCGCATCCATTTTTTTAAAACCGGAACGAGAACCGATCTGAGAAAAGCGGGCAGTCACATTGGACAAACGCTGAAGATCGTTTTCTATCTCCGGCAGGATCTTTTCCACCTGATCTGGTGAATGTTCGCTTTTTAATATCTCCTGCCAACCTAACAGCGAAGACAAAGGAGTACCGAGCTGATGCGCTGTTTCTTTGGTCAGCCCCATCCAGATAAATTGCTCCTCACTTTTTTTAATACTACGAAAACCAAAAAAAGCAGCCAGAATAAAAAGCAGGATGACGCCAATTTCAATATAGGGTAGCCAGATTAATCGAGCGATCAAATTGGAATCGCCATAAAACAGGTAACCCAAAACCGTTTTTTTCCCATTTTCATATTCATAGACCAGCGGCACAGGGTCGGTCTCCCGCTGCAGCTTATCAACCATGCGCTTTACTTTTTCGATCGTCTTGGCTGATTTGTTTTCCTCTGCAACCGGAACATTGCGCCAGTAGCTGGGTATTTTCTTGTTGTCGGTATAGATAATCGGAAAATTAATCTGTTTGATCACTTGCTCAAAAAGAAAGTTTGTCAAAGTGCTGTCACCTTCGATGGCAGAACGGGAATGTAATTGCCCGTAAAATTCGACAATCCTCTTTGATTGTTCTCTCAGGTCATTCACGATTGATCTGGTGTACAACAGCAATCCCAGAATCATGCCAATGACAAGCGTAAACAAAATTAGAGTGAAATGCCCAGAAAGGCGGTAAAGTACTTTTCTCATTTCTTCATTCTTCGGACTGAAAAAACCAACGCCGCCATTAGGGCGACAAAGGTAAATATGCTAATAATCAAGCCAATTTTAAATGACGCTGGCTCAAATTTAAATTCGATCTCATGTTCTCCGGGATTGAGGAAGAGCGAGCGTAAGATATAATTCGTTTTGTAAATTTTGGTTCTTACTCCGTCCACATAAGCGTTCCAGCCAGCCGGATAATAAATTTCCGAAAGCACCAGCAGCGCCGGTGCGGCGACCGAGGCTTTCATCTTGATTTGATGAATGGCATAAGATTCTATCTCCACCTTGTTCGCCGGACTGCTTTTGATTTCCAAGGGCGGATCCTCTTCGATTATTGCCGTTTGTTCTGGATTAAAAGTCGGTGATTTCAGTAAGGTGAAAATTTCGTCTTTTGAATTTAATACTTTTACCTCATTGACAAAAAAAGCGCGGGGAAGAGCATTTTTATTTTCATAAATCATTTGCTGTCCGCGAAATACCAGTTGATAAGAGCTATCGCGAATGGCATTTTGGGAGATAAGATATCTGGCATTGAGCATATTAAGAAAATTAGGATGAAAATTGAGTTGTTCCAGAGCTTCTTGATATATTTTTAATTTGGCTGCATGATAGCCATAAACATTTTGCACTCGGAAGTACATCCACCAGTTGTCGGATTTTAGCGGAATGGACACAATTCGGAAAGGCTCGGTTTGTTTTTCTAAAAATTTGACTGCCTCGGTTTTTCGAAAAAGGGCTTTTTCATCGACCGCCGGCTGCGGATTGATGATTTTAAAATCAACCACCCATAAGTCGACCATGAGCAATAAAATCAAAGCCAAGCTTAGCAGATTAGGGCTGAATTTGGAACGTAAAAAATAGAGGCTGAGAAAAATTGCCAAACCCAACAAAATGAGCATGACCACACTGTCCGTCACGGCTGACTGATAAGCGGCCATTTTGAGCTGTTCAATTTGCTGCAGGTTAGCCTGGCTGTGTCTCTGGGCAAACGACTCGCCCATTGTTTTCAGCAGTCCCGCCTTGCCCACCGTGATGACTAACATCAACAAAATG
>CAZNDR010000248.1:0-6538 GCA_964571835.1 uncultured Cytophagia bacterium
ACAAATTCCTTCACAGGGAATAGCGAATTTTTTCTCATTGCTCGTAGTACATTTTGGCTTGAATGCTCCGGTGCAATTTTGAGCTGCCCGCTAATGTGAGATTGAATCAATTGGGTCAACAGCTTTTTCGCCTCAGGATCAGCCATAAAAAGATCGTAGCGAATGCCAGAGCCAATAGTTACTCGCTTGACGCCCTCGATGTGAGCCGCTTCTTCCAGCAGATTAATCCAACTTTCAGTTCCCAACTTCAAGTTAGAGCAAAGCGTTGGGAAGGTGCAACTCTCTCGAGGGCACTGCCAATTTATTTTGCAATTAAAAAAATAATTATTAGCCGATGGACCGCCGATGTCAGAAATGTGCCCCTTAAAATCGATCTGGCAGGCGATTTTTCTGACTTCATTCAAAACAGAGTTTTTACTGCGACTGACAATACGCTTGCCCTGATGCAGCGTCAGCGAGCAAAATGAACAGCCAGACACACAACCGCGATGAGCAATCACTGAATCACGAATCATTTTGAAAGCCGGAATTTCCTCTCGGTACGAAGGGTGCGGTCGTCGGGTGAAAGGCAGTTCAAAAATTGTATTTAATTCAGCTTGATTTAGTTCTGAAGGCGGATAGTGGATGAGAAATCTGCCGCCACTTGCTTGGGCTAAAATTTTATTCTGGTTTCTATAAAATAATTTATACAGCTCGATAAACTTTTCTGTTGAGGTCTGCGCCTCCTCTTCGGCGGGCAATAATAGCGCTCCAGCCGCGGCTTCTTTAGCCATCAAGACAGTGCCGCGAATTCCGTCCAGTTTTTCGCCTCTGGCAATTCGCTGAGCAATTTGCACAATTGGCTTTTCCCCCATACCATAAACCAAGATATCAGCGCGGGTATCTTCAAGGATAGAACGGCGAACCTTATCGCTCCAGAAATCATAGTGGACGAGACGTCGCATCGACGCCTCAAGGCCGCCGATGACAATGGGAATATGTCGATAAACCTGTTTGATTAAATTGCAGTAAACAATCAAGGCGCGGTTTGGCTTATGTCCTGCCTTTCCTCCCGCTGCATAAGGGTCATCCTGTCGCCTCATTTTGAAGGCAGTGAAATTTGCCAGCATCGAATCGACATTGCCCGAGGTCACGCCAAAAAATAACCGCGGCTTACCAAAACAGGTGATTGAGTGCGGATTTTTCCAATCAGGCATAGCGATCATACCGACTCTGTAGCCTGAATTTTCCAAAACTCTGCCAATCACTGCTGCGCCAAACGATGGATGATCAACAAAGGCATCGCCAGTCACCAGCACAACATCAACTTGATCCCAGCTTTTTTGCTTCATCTCCAGATTTGTCAAGGGAAGGAAATCCATAAGCGACTATCCTCTTCTTCATCCGAGGTAACTTATTTAAGGGGGATGCCAACAAAACAAATAAATGTCACCGCGCTATCTCCTGTTATCGCTCATGGTTGGGCTATTAATAGCTTTTTTGTCTGGCGAAACTTATCTGTTTCTAAAACAGCAAAATAGATGCCGCTGGGGACTTGTTTTCCCATATCATCTCTTCCATTCCATTTCGTCTCAAAATATCCCGGCAAAAATTTTTCATGATGCAGCAATCGGATTTGTTGCCCCAGTAGGTTGTAAATTTTGATGCAAATCAGACTTGCCTTTGGCACCTGAAAGCGAATGCTTGTCTGTTGTTGAAACGGATTGGGATAATTCTGATCCAGCGAATAGTTGGTTGGATTTTTAGCCGCTAAGTTATTTGCTGTCTGCGGCTCATCAACTTTATCAATTAAAAGTAAAAAAGTCAAAATGCGATTCATTAGCTCTGCTCGGATTTCTTCTTCAGCTATCATTTCAAACGGAAAAGCAAAATACAATAATTTCCTATCACCAAAAATTCCATTTGGGGCATTAAATAATGCGGCGATGTGATTATTCTCGTACCATAAACAGGGCACTGCAGAGGAAAGATGGCCGGCGATAATATCCAATGAATCGACTGGCAAAATTTGAGCAGCCAAAGCAAAAGTCAGTCCCTCAAACAACCACGAATTTGTGCCGCTTATCGCTGAGGTCGACTTGATTTTCCCGGTAAAATCGGCTCCAACTATATTAGTCAAAAAATCATTATCTGCCAGCGTTGTGCTGCTGCAATCGCTATCGTAATCCAAATCCCAGGCAAGATTAGCGCCTGAGATGAATAAACGTCCTCCGCCATTCAGAAATTTGTCAATTAAATTTTGTTCGATAGGTGAAAGCGTTTCATCGCTCTCTGCTTCATCGCCCAAAAACCAGATGACAGCCCAATAACGAGATAAATTAATGCTGCTGTCAATCACTGCATCATTGCTGCAAAAATCGAATGAAAAATCATGAGCTGCCATCGCCTGTCCATAAGTGAAACCAAAAGAGTGGCTGGCGAACTTCCAGGCGCCTCCGGTTTCGGCCGTACGATCGAAACCATCGACAATCAGGATATCATTGTCGGCTATCGCTTTATTCATTTTAATGCCATAGACATCCGAAGCTTCACTCTCGTTGGGGATAGCGGCATTATCAATGGCGGTGAGCTTAAAATAGATCGCTGAGTTGAAGGTGGTATTGAATGTTGCTGTCAGACTATCGACGGTCAGTTTGTCCTCATTGAGTCGCACCGTCCAAGTTGCATTATCATAAGAATAGTACAATCGGTAACCGACGATGTCACCTTCGCTATTGGGGTACCAGGCGATCTGAAAACCTGCGGGGGTGCGTCGCACAAATTTTAAAATCGGTGCGGCAGGCGCAGTTTCATCTGGCGCAGTTATCCGCACCGGCACGAAAGTCGTATCGCTATTTTGTCGGGTATCTTCGGTAAAGACCATAACCTGGTATTTGCCACTCGGAAAACGTCCGACATCCCAATAGCCATTGGCGGTGACACTATTGGTAACTGTGTAAACATGACTTGAGGTCGATGATTGTTGTTTGAAAAAAACATTGTGCACGTAACGGTTATTCGGCTTGCTGTCGAATTTAAAGCGCAGGCCATTGTTAGGTGGAGCATATTTCACTGTGTCACCGTTGGCAGAAAGAATTTTGTAGCCGATCAGATAAGTGCCATTATTTAGTACAGAAGCTGAAGAATTGGCTGGACCATTTGGTTCTTCCACTTTGACAACGATATCGACCTTTCCCGCAACTCGATTGCTTGAGAATTCGTTGTCTGTGCCATCTTCAAAAAATTTGACATACCTGATCTGGGGCGGCCAGGAATCATAAAATGGTGTGAATCCGCCTCCGCGGCGAATGGCATTAATCTCTGCATCATAATAACCATCGATGAAATGGATGTGCCCTTGACCAGCTAAAATGGTGCCCAAAATTGTTTGCCCGGCAAGAACTTGATCGCCAATAGCCAAACTGACGCTAGGCTGAATGTGCAGGTAGCAGTATCGCTCAACGCGGACATAGGCGTCAGTGCCAGTACGCACGATATCAGTCACTCTGCCATTGGCGATGGGATAAACCGGACTGCCATCCGGCTTGGGAATATCGATACCATTGTGAAAGTGATCTGATGAACCAGTGTCGCGAAATTCACAAAAGGTGCCGGTTAATTCGTGAGATTCATGTAATGGTTGAACGGGCCAACAATATTGGGCTGAGCTGTGCTCTGGACTATTGAAAAATATCATTGTCAAAAACAATAAGATTCGCCACCTCTTATCTATCACGACTCACCTCAAAAATTTTATAGTTAGTGAGGAAACCAATGCCAATTTCTTTGCTTGTCAGTTCCCATGACGGCTGGAGATATTTTTCTTCAGGACAGGCTATCTCCCACTTTTTTTGGAAATTGTGATCGAAGCAGAGCAAAAGCGTCTCCACACATTCGAATCGTTCATTTTGAAAAATTGATTTTGTCATGAGTACGACAGGAAAATTGTTGGTCGGATCGATTTTCAAATCGCTAATTAGCCTGTTTTTTTTGTCCAAAGTCAGATTTTTAGCCGCATATTTTTTCTCAGCTAAATTGACGATAATCAATTCGTCGCGATTGACAAAAAAAGCGCTGTTTTTATCTTCAGCAAATTTAGCTTGGTGAAAACTATGAGCCAACTCCAGCACTTGGTCCCCTGCTTTTGAAAAGATGGTAGTCATTAGATTCGGTGTTTTTTCCTTGGCCGGAGTAAAAGAGAAGACAGCAATATACTTTCCTGTTACTGATACGGCAATGGTCGAAGCTGCTGCTTGTGCCAACGGCTGCCGCCATTTTTCAGCTCGATCGTCCAGTGCATAGAAAATTAGCCAAGGTTCGCCTGAAATGTATTCGCCTTTTGTTTCATCAAAAGTCATCGGTCGCTTTTGCGCCAGTATAACCAAAACATCTCCCGCAGCAGTCAGGGCAGCGGTGACAGGTTTTTCGAACGCAAATTCATCATCTTCGAAAATATCAATTTTGACCTGCATCTCTCCCGCCGGCGAGAAAACCGCCGCTGAACCGTCCCGCCCATCCAGCAAAACTGATGTGCCATTTTCGGCCAACAAAATTGCTGGAATGGGATCGTCATAATTTATTTCCATGGCGATCGAATAAAATTTTTCACCTGTTTTCGAGGTGACACGATAGCTCAAATTTTTTTTGTAAGCAGATAATCCGTCCCTCGCTTTGTTTTCAGGTTGTTCTAAAAAGGCGATAACTTGTTGATGCTCAGAAAAAACAATTTGTGAATGTGGCAAATAATTGAACCAAGAAATCACTGCACCGGTTGGCGCTAAAAATTCGATTCTATTTAAGCTTGCTTGCAGAAAGGGGTAAAGCTGATTTTCCGATGACACGCTCCAACATCTGTGGACAATTTCTTGATTGGAAAACTTGGCTATTTTTAATTGCGGAGTTATATTCTCCTCACTCTTCATAATCCCAGTGAACACTATATATTGCAGCATCAAATAAATTACCATCTTTTTTCTCATGCCGGATTCCTTTAATAAATAAAAAAGCTCGAATCTGTCTTTCGAGCTCTTTGCTGACGTTGATTCTTCATGACAAGAAAAAACTTAATTTGAATTTATAGATAGGGCGGCTCATAAATAAATTGATGAGCAGCATAGTGATAATTTGTCGTATCAGATGATGCGCCAAATTTTTGATAAGCTGAGTTATGAATTCATTTAGTCAAAAATAAGCCATTACAGATTTGCCGGCTGCAGGCTTTCAGAATTTAAGTTTGTTTTCAGGCCTAAAAAAAAGCGAATCGCTTCTTCAATTTTGTGAAAATCAACGGTAGTATTTTTGCACGGTCCTTCGGGCCGCTGATTGGGAATGCCAATAACTGGAATATGCTTGACGTCTCGAATGCCGCTCAGCAAATCGCGTTCGCAGGCGACACCGATCACAGCCGCTGGTTGATGCTCAACAATGAGCTTTCTCGCCAACTCTCCGCCCGGAACAGTAAAAATCAGACATTGATACTGCTTCGCCAAACCGATGATCTGTTTTTGAATTGGCTGCCTTAGACAGCGCGGCAATAAAATGATCACCTTGCTGCGGCTTATTTTCCACCGAGTAGCTCGAATCAGCGAATTGCTGACCTTGATAAAAGAATTACCCATACGATCATAGGAAACGCCAAATCTATTCCCCAATGACAAAATAAATGGCGTCAAAAAAGCAATGGAGAATTTGAATTTGCCGAAACGAACATTAAAATTTCGCTTGGTAACAATCGATAAAATTGTCTGAACAAAAATCAGGAACAGCAAGCCAATAACGACAAACAATAACTTTTGCATAATTTCAGCCAACATGAGGCTTAATTGAAGAACCCTCGGCTTAATCATAAACCAGACGAAAAGCAAAACAAGTGTCAGGACCACCAATCCCAAAATCAAAAAACTTAAAAAAAGCCGCTTTCCCGCTTCAGCGTTCAATTCCTTATTGTTTATGGTACCATCCCATTCAAGCCATTCATCGCCTAATTTTCTATCTTTCACCATATCTATATACTCCACCATCTTTACAAATTTCTTTTAATTGCTACGGAAGCTGAAAGGAAAAGTAACAATAAAAAAAGCCCACTAAAAATCGATCCCTAATTCAATCCATGATTACTAAAGGGTGAACCGTGGGCTTTATTGAATGACATTTCATTTCGACAAAAGCAAACAGCTTCAATCTCAACAAATTTCCGAATTTCTTTAAAAGCAAATCGCTTCATGTCTCCCTTCAGCGCAGTCTCGGAAAAGAGGCAATCACTAACATTGATAATAAACTTATGAGCGCTGACTTGTCTTTTAAGCTTTTTCTTTACGAATTATTGACGATCAAACTCAAAAGTATTTTCCATTTCCTGCTCAGCTCGATTATTTTTTAGGAGTGAGGCTCCTTCTCTATTTTCACCTTATTCTCTCACCACATAACTTTTGGTCGGGCATTTTTCTACTGCGTTGAACAAATCATTGGCTGTGGCTTTAATTATTTTTGGCAAATTGCCTTCCATCACAATTGAACCTGAAGGCGTAACCTTTTCTTTTGCGCACAAGCCGCAAGCGGT
>CAZNDR010000249.1:0-6532 GCA_964571835.1 uncultured Cytophagia bacterium
ATCATGAACGGAGGCATCTAATATTAATATTTTTGCTCCAATAATTTCCAAAATATTCGCTAATTTATAAATGAGTTCCTGGGGTGTATTTTTCAATGGCGTCAAAATATAAAAACAATTTTCAAAAAGAAACGGATCAGCCGCTTCTAATCCACTTTTCTCCGATCCAGCCATGGGATGTCCACCAATAAAGAATCCTGAATTCACAAATTCATGATCAGCAATATCGGTGATGACTTTTTTTGTGCTGCCGATATCAGTTACTAACGCCTCTTTGTTGATGATTGGTGCAATCTTTTTAATGTCGCGCATTATCTGCTGAATAGTGGTCGCTAGAACGATTAAATCAGCTTGAGCAATATCATCGTCCATGGTTTCAGGGCTCAATCCCTTATCAATTATGTGATGAGCGATTGCTTTTTCGATAACATCGGGGAAATCGACACCAACTATTTCCTTGCCAATCTTGTTCCGACGAAAGGCAAAGGCTAACGATGCGCCGATCAAGCCGGTGCCGATAATACAAATTTTTTCAAAGGACATTTCATTTCCTTAGTTAAAGATATTTTTTGACCGCGTTGGTAATAATTCTCAATTCATTCATCAATTCAGTAAATTGGTTCGGATAGAGTGATTGTGCGCCATCGGAAAGAGCGTGTTCCGGTGATGGGTGAACTTCAATGAGCAAGCCTTGCGCGCCAGCGGCAATTGCGGCGCGGGCCATGGGTAGCACCTTATCGCGACGTCCAGTGCCATGACTAGGATCAACAACAATGGGCAGGTGACTTAATTTTTGTACCACCGGAATAGCCGATAAATCCAAAGTATTTCTGGTATAATTTTCAAAGGTCCGAATGCCCCGTTCGCACAAAATTACCTGGTAATTTCCGCCTGACATGATGTACTCCGATGCCATCAGCCATTCTTCGATGGTTGCAGACATCCCCCGTTTCAACAGCACTGGCTTTCTAATTTTGCCCAATTCTTTGAGCAGCCAAAAGTTTTGCATGTTGCGGGCGCCAACCTGAAAAATATCTATGTATTGGGACATCATTTCGATTTGGCTGACATCCATAATTTCAGACACCACCACCAGCTGATATTTATCGCCAGCTTCCCGAAGATATCTGAGCCCTTCTTCACCCAGTCCTTGAAAAGAGTATGGCGAAGTTCGCGGTTTGAAAGCGCCGCCGCGAATGACCTGTACTTGGTTGGCTTGTAACAATTCAGCCGTCGTCAGTACCATTTCTCTGTTTTCAACGGCGCAAGGTCCTGCCATGATGACTACCTGATCGCCGCCAATTTTAACACGGCCGATCTGAATGACAGTGTCTTCATGATGAAACTCTCTACTGGCTAATTTGTAAGCCTTGGTAATAGAAAAAACCTCACGAACACCGGGCAACAACTCCAAGTCTCTTTTATCGATGTCTCTCTTATCACCAACAGCACCCAACACTGTCCGTTCAGCGCCATCCGAACGATGAACATCAAAGCCTAACTCTCTAATTTTTTGACTGATCACATCAATCTGTTCAGCAGTGGCATGATCCTCCATAATAATTACCATTGCTTTTCCTCCTTAGCGTTGATGATGCTATTGGTTTGCAGAATGCGACACTCTCGAATTATCGTGCCAAAAATATTTTTAATTGAATCTTTGTCCAATGGATTGGCGTTTTGTTGCTGCAAATCCATTATTATGTTTGCTTCCCGTTGGGCATTATAAATGGGCAGATTTTGTTGGCTCTTTATCTTTCCGATATCGATGGCCAATTTAGCGCGTCTCTGTAACAGATATAAAATTTCCAGATCTATTTTGTCAATTTTTTGACGAAGACTTTCAATTGTCATCACCTATCTCCTAAAATAAAAAAGCCCGCTCGGTAAGTAGCAGCGGGCTGGAATTGAATATTTATTTTTTTCAGATGAACAAATTCATTTTCCACCCGCTAATGCCATTCCAAAAATAATACATCGAGTAATAAAGAAATCGATAATTAAAATAATAGCTAAAGAAGAAGGTGCATGCTTGTTTCATCTTGATAAATTTCCTTTAATTGCCTGAAAATATAATCATAAAAATTTCCTTTGTCAAGTCTTTTTTACTTCAGCTTCAATTCACTAACATTTTCTTTGATTTTAATAATGGCATCGGCAATATCCTTCATATCTGGTTTTTCACCTAATAAGACGAATTGGGGAATCCACACTGCTTCATCATAGCATGCTTTTTCAGTTTCTGGCAAATGATATTTTGTATAATCAACGCCGATATCAACTTTTTTGCCTCGAGCGCCAAAAGCAAGATTCTTAAATACCGGTTGGCGGTAAAGTGGAATGGAATAGCCAGCGCTAGCAATTATACCTTCTTTTTTAATTGCTTCGAGAAAAGCCTCCTTCGAGAGGTTGTTGAAAAATTCTTTCTTGTAGCGCCAAATATAAAGGTGCATCGAATGGCTGGTGATATTTTTTTCTCCTTTCAGAATTTCCACTCCCTCGATTTCCGAAAATAGGCTATTCAAATATTGTGCATTGGCTTCCCTTTTTTCCTTCATTGCTTGATAACGTTCAAATTGTGCTAACAAGACGGCGCCGTGAAATTCAGACATCCGAAAATTTCCGCCTAAATAATAATGTTCATACCAAACGCCGCCATCTACTCGACCGCAATTAGCAAATGATCGGCAAAACCTTGCCGTTTCCTCATCATTGGTCAAAATGATACCGCCTTCGGCAGAAGTGATATTTTTCGACGACTGAAAGCTAAATCCACCAGCGTCACCTATAGCGCCGACTTTTTTATTGTTCCACTCCGAGCCCCAGGCTTGTGCTGCATCTTCTATCACTTTCAATTGGCGCTTTTTTGCTATGGCTAAAATTTTATCCATATTACATGGTCGTCCACCAAAATGCACTGGCATAATGGCAGCGGTACGATCGGTTATTGCTGCTTCAATTTGGTTGATATCAATATTGTAAGTATTCGGATCAATATCCACAAAAACGGGAATTGCTCCAGCTTCGAGAATCGCCGTGGCTGAGGCAATAAACGTGTAGCATGGCAAAATAACTTCCTGCCCTGCCTCTACGCCCACAGCTTGCAAGGCTATTTTTAAAGCAGTGGTCCCGCTATTCACACAAATTCCGTATTTCGCTTGATGATAGCTGGCATATTTTTCGGAAAAGGTCTTGACCATGTCACCGTGCATAGCACCCCACTTGCCGCTTTCAACAACCTTGGTAAGATATTTCATCTCCTGATTGTCATAAAACGGCCACTTGGGAAATGGTTTAGTTCTTATTGGCGATCCACCATTGATGGCTAATTTTGACATAATTGTTCTCCTGCCTTCATTTGTTAGTCGATTGACTTTGTTTCAATCCTGTTGAAATTATTTATCACTTGCTTGTTTTTCCATTTCAAAATCTTTCGATCTTTTATAAAATTCGCATCAGATTTTGAGTGACGCACTTATCGCTTGATTTTTTTCCATGGCTAATTTTCTTGACTAATCCTGCTTTTTTCTTCGAATCAGTGAGCACTAAAAATGCGAAAGCTTTTCAAAATATGTTCGATATCAAACCTTAACAACTCATAAGCATCAAGCGTTGTTTCACAAAAAATTAATAGCACAGTTCATTATGAACCATAAACATGCCGAGAAAAATTGGCTAACTTGCATGTGCCGGCTGAGGCAGCTCGAGTAAATAACAAGCACCTCGAAGCTTGTTGATTCCCGTTATCGTCACATCTCTAATGATGCGCACTATATCCGGCTTCTGAAACTTTGCCTTCATCTCATTCAAACTCTGCTTCGCCATGCTATCAGGCGTTCGTGGCTCAACCAGAGGAATAATTCCAATCCGTGCGACTGATAAAGTATCCGTTTTATCACGCCGGCATATTTGAACGAAAACAGTGGTATTGGCTATTAAGGATTGTTGAGTATTAAAAGCGCCAAGAGAATCGATTCCTTCAACTGGAATTATTTCCCAATCTGAATTTGGCATGCTGACGCCAAAATGATAAAGTTTATTGTAATATTGGTTCCCGATGATTTGAAACGAATTTTCAAATTCAGGCAATTTTGCTTCAGTCCAGTAACTTAATTGGCCGCGTTTCATAAGAATCATGAAACCAATAATCGTTATTAACATCGTCGCTAAAAACAAAACCTGTCCTGATAATATTTTCATTGGATCTGCGGGATAATGCAACTGAATTTTAAAGCACCTAATTTAAAAAAATAATCTTTAAAGTCAATATAAATTAATAATATTTACTTGCTTTTTTATAGCAGATTCTCTATTATTGATGAGCAGACAAAAAGTGGGCAATATTCCTGTCAACAAATTATGAACTTCAAAAATTATTTTTCCATCCTTTTTATTGCTTTTGCCATTTTCGGTTTCACTGCCATGATGAGTCAACTTATTTTAATCCGTGAGTTGATCATTATTTTTACCGGCAATGAACTGACGATGGGAATTATTCTGTCAATATGGTTATTATGGACAGCTTTAGGAAGCGGGATTTTGGGACGGCAAAGCATGAAAACGAAAAATCCGATTAGCTGGATTTCAGTATTTCAGTTGAGCAATGCTATCTTACTGCCGCTTATCATAATTTTCATTCGCTTGAGTCGGTCATTTTTTAATATTGTTGCCGGTGAAATGGCAAATCCGGTTTTTATTTTTCTAATTCCCTTGATATCATTTGCGCCGATTGGCCTGATTTTTGGTTTTCTTTATACCTTGAGTTGCACTGCCCTTTCACAGCTTAGCGAGCAGAAGACGACTATTCCTGGCAAAGTCTATTTGTTGGAAGCGATCGGTTCTGGCTGCGCTGGTTTTGTCGCCAGCCTCTTTTTGTTTCGCTATTTGAATAATTTTCAAATTGCCTTAGTCGTTACCAGCGTCAGTTTGTTTTCAGGCTTACTGCTACTTTTTTTTTCTCAAAAAAAACTGTTTAGACTGCTGTTGCCAATTTTTATTCTACTGCATTCCATACTGCTGCTGAAATCGTCGGAAATCAATCGCTTAGTAAATGACAAGCAATGGGGCGCGCTAAATTTAGTGCAATCAAAAACGACTATCTACGGTGAAATCTCTGTCACCCAAAGGGACGAAACAGTGAGTTTTTATGAAAATGGCACTTTGATGTTCACCAATCCTGATTTGATGTCCGCTGAAGAGTCGGTTCATTTTGCGCTATTAGAGCATCCCGCGCCGAAAAAAGTACTTCTTATCGGCGGCGATCCCATTGGCAGCGCACAACAAGCATTATTACACCCGGGCATTGAAAAAATCGATTTCGTTCTGCTCGATCCAGCACTTGTTGATTTAATTGCCAAGCACCTTCGCTCTTCTCGAGACTTAGATAACAAAATTCATTTTCACTTCCAGGATGGCCGATTTTATCTTAAAACAACCTCGGAAAAATACGATGTCATTATCATTAATTTGCCGCCGCCTCAAACCATTATGCTGAGTCGGTTTTACACAGTAGAGTTCTACGCCTTGGTCAGCCAAAGACTGACAAAAGGAGGCGTTGCCAGTTTTGCCATTAGCGCAGCTGAAGATGTGATTAGCGATGAACAAGCTGAATTTTTGAGCTGTCTTTTTAAAACGTTTCAAACGGTTTTTAAAGATGTCCAACTCATCCCCGGCCATGCCATTCATTTTATCGGCAGCCAACATCTTGACATGTTAACCATCGATCCGGCAATTCTCGTTCAACGAATCAAACAAAGAAATTTGCCAACCCAATATATCCAGGAATACTACCTCCCTTATCGGCTGTCTCCCGATAGAATGAATTATGTGAAGCAGAAGATCAAAACTGGAGCTTCAATTTTTTTAAATCATGATTTTCATCCCATCAGTTATTTCTATAGCGTCTATTTATGGTTGGCAAATTTTAATAAAAAAATGATGGGATCAGTCGACACTGTCTTTCAAAGGCAACAATTATTCTATTATCTAGTGGGGCTTTTTTTGATAGCCTCGGGAATATACTTTTTTATTTTCTGTAAAAATCGCGACAAGCGAGCCATACGAAGCATCTATTTTTCAATTATGCTCATTGGTGGTACGATGATTGGTTTGGAAATTATTATCATTCATGGCTTTCAGGCAATTTACGGCTATGCTTATTTCCAACTTACTTTAATAATGACCGGTTTTATGCTTGGCTTGGCTGCCGGCAGTCGGATTTCTTTGCTCCAACTAAAAAAATCAACGAACGACTGGCGACGATTCACAATCATGCAATGGTTGCTGACTCTTTATCCCATCATCACCTATTGCTTTTTGCACTGCCTTTTAGATCTCACATTGCCAGCCGCAGTAGTGCAGTTGGTCTTTTTAAGTTTAATCCTTGGACTCGGCTTTATTGGAGGCTACCAATTCCCGCTCGCAAATTCGATCGTTTGTCAATTTCAGCAACGAATCGAGAAACTGGCAGGGACGATCTATGCTTGGGATTTATTTGGATCGGTCATTGGGGCATTGTTAATCAGCATTATTG
>CAZNDR010000250.1:0-6519 GCA_964571835.1 uncultured Cytophagia bacterium
AGATAGAATAGTGCCTCAATTTATTCTGCTTCCAAATAGTCAATGAAGATATTTTTCAATCAAATTAGGAGACACCCTTTCGGCAAAGAATTTATGAGAATAACGCTGCGCCATCTGTCTCGCTGTGGCGTTTTTCGTAAGCCTAAATCGTCACAAATTTGGATTCAATAAATTTAGCGCCTCGGCAAGATCAAAATTTTTCCCAATTGGTCTCCGATAAAATATTTGACCACTCAACAAATTCCTTGCTTTTTATATATAACTTCTTTATTTTTGTGCATCAAATTATCAATTAAATTTGCACTTAGTCAAAACGGAGGCACGCATGATGAAATCCAAAAAGTTGTTTTCTCTGCTAATTTTCTTCAGCTGTTTACTTCTATTCCACAGCCTCAGCTGGGCGCAATATTTTGACGCCATGAAGGCACAGGTACAAGAGCACTCTTTAGCCAATGGCATGAAGTTCATCGTTTTAGAGCGTCACGAGGCGCCGGTGGCATCTTTTCACGTCTATGCCGATGTGGGTTCAGCCAATGAGACATACGGCATTACTGGCATTTCTCATCTGTTGGAGCACATGGCTTTTAAAGGAACAAAAACTGTTGGCACAAAAAATTTTGAGGCTGAGCGCGACATCATCGCCAAAATGGATCCGCTTTATGATAAAATCATTTTTGAACAAAACAAAGTGAATCCCGATACGCTGGTTCTGAAAAAAATGAAAGCTGAGTTAGAAGAGTTACGCAAACAGGAAAAGGAGCAAGTCATCAATAATGAATATTTTGACATGATGATGCAACAAGGAGATGCTGGCGTCAATGCTTACACCAGTAACGATGCTACACAATATATTAATAGCTTGCCTTCCAACAAAGTCGAATTTTGGATGTCCATGACCTCAGATCGTTTTATGAATCCGGTGTTCAGGGAATTTTACAAAGAAAAAGATGTGGTAATGGAAGAACGGCGGCTTGGATTGGAAACTCGTCCGATTGGCAAATTGTTTGAAGATTTTATCGCTGCAGCGTTCAAAGCTCATCCCTATCACCACTCGGTGGTAGGGCACATGTCAGATCTGGAAAGAATAACCCGGCAAAATGTCGTTGATTATTTTCAAAAATATTATCAACCAAGCAATTTGACGGTTGCCATCGTTGGCGATGTTGATGCTCAGGAAGTGTTTAATATGGCACAACTTTATTTTGGCAGAATCGCCAGCGGTCCCAAACCTGAACCCGTGCGCACAGTCGAGCCAGAACAATGGGGCGAACGACACGTGGATGTTACTGCCAAGTCGCAGCCGATATTGCTAATTGGCTATCATCGCCCGGCAGAGACCAGTGAAGATAACGCCGCATTGGAAGCATTAGCCAACATTATCGGGCAGGGTCGGTCGTGTCGGCTTTGGGAATTGCTGGTCAAGGATAAAAAAGCAGCCGCGGCAACCGGCAGCTTTAACGGTTGGCCTGGCAGCAAATTCCCCAACCTCATCGCCTTTTATGCTCTTTCGGCAAAAGATCACAGCTCAGCCGAATGTTTGGAACTCATCGACCAAGAAATTGAAAAAATTAAGCAGGAATCGGTAACCGCAGCCGAATTAACAAAATTCAAGCAATCACAGAAAAAAGGCATCATTGATGGCATGAAATCAAATAGCAGCATGGCCGCGACGCTTACTTATTATGATGTCGTCCACGGCAGTTGGGCTAAAGCTTTTGATCAGATCAAAGAAGTCGACAAAATTACCGCCGATGATGTCAAGCGAGTTGCTAACAAATATCTGGTCATCAAGAATCGCACCGTTGGCGAAATTATCCCGGAACAAGAGGTCAAATAGATTTTTGCCAAAATCAATGTGCCAAGAAGTTTTATACACTCAAATAATTGGTCAACGACAAAATGATTTGAACCACCAATTTTCACCAATTGATCCTAATAAATAAGTTCGGTCAATTGGTGTAAAACGCCGAAGGACGCATCCGCCTTGAGCGTGATTCGTGGTTTGGAAAACTAAAATAATCACATCAATCAAAAAGTTGAGGTAATAAATTATGAGACAAATTAGAATTTTTCAATTTATTGGATTCTGCTTAATTTTTGCCATGCTTTTCAGCAGTTTGGTTTTGGCTCAAAAAGGCCCAAAAGACAAATTTCCTTTTCCTGCTTTACATGAAATTAAAATGCCCAAAATTGAAGAAAAGGTTCTGAAAAATGGCTTGAAGTTATTTTTAGTGGAAGATCATGATTATCCAACTATCGACATGCGAGCCATGATTCGCGCTGGTTCAGTTTTTGAGCCGGCAAATAAAATTGGACTTGCCGCCATTACCGGCGAGGTGCTACGAACCGGTGGCACAAAAAATATGACCGGCGATGAAATTGATAAAAAGCTGGAAACCATGGCTGCTTCCATTGAAGCTGGCATTGGCGGCGAATCAGGATTTATTTCAGTATCCATGCTCAAAGAAAATTGCGACGAAGTGCTTTCGATTTTTGCCGATATTTTGATGAATCCGGTGTTCAACCAGGAAAAAATTGATCTGGAAAAAGTCCAGCAACGCACCGGCATTTCGCGACGCAATGATGACATCGGTCAAATTACCAATCGCGAATTTGAAAAACTCATTTATGGCGCGGACAGCCCCTATGCCCGTCAAACCGAATATGCCACCATCGATGCCATCACGCGTGACGACCTGATTGCTTTTTATAACCAGTTTATCGCGCCCGATAATATGAAAATGACTGTTTGGGGCGATTTTAAAACCAAAGAGTTGATGGCAAAATTAGAAAAAATATTTGCCGGCTGGAAAGCTAAAAAGCTGCCCATCGCACCATTGCCAAAAGCAGATTACAAATTTGAATACACCGTCAATTACATCGACAAACCAGACGTCAACCAATCCAACATCATGATCGGACACATCGGTGGTTTGATGAATAATCCCGATTATGCCGCGCTTTCGGTGATGAATCGGATTCTTTCTTTTGATCGGATGTTCAAAAAAATTCGCACTGATGAGGGATTAGCCTATAGCGTCTGGGGCAGCTACCGCAGCGGTTATGTTGTGCCGGGGGTTTTCAGCGCCGGCGCGCAGACAAAATCTCAATCCACGGTTTATGCCATCGAGTTAATGATCAAGGAAATGAAAAAAATGATGGCTGAAGAGGTGAGCGACGAAGAACTGCAGCGCGCCAAAGACCAGTATTTGAACAGCTATGTTTTTCAATTCGATAGCAAAGCTAAAATCGTTAACCGACTGATGACCTTAGCCTACTATGGTTACCCGCTCGATTTTAATGATAAATTTATCAAGCAGGTGGAAAATGTCAGTAAAGCCGACATTAAACGCGT
This sequence comes from uncultured Cytophagia bacterium, assembly GCA_964571835.1. Lineage (GTDB taxonomy): Bacteria > Zhuqueibacterota > Zhuqueibacteria > Thermofontimicrobiales > Thermofontimicrobiaceae > CAZNDR01. The sequence continues at coordinate 3,356 of CAZNDR010000250.1, forward strand.
GGCGCAACAATATCTCCAGCCCGATAAAGTACAAATTTTAGTCGTGGGCAAAAAGGCTGATTTTGACAAACCGCTCTCCACCTTGGGCACAGTCAACGAAATTGACATCACCATTCCGCAGCCAAAAGAAGAAACTCCAGCCGCGACCACGGAAACGCTGGATAAGGGAAAACAGCTTTTTGAAAAAGCACTGGCAGCTATGGGCGATGTGACAAAAATCAAAGCAGTCAAAAATTTCTCCGCAAAAATGTCGATGACACAAGTAACATCCATGGGCGAAATGGCCATGGATGGCGATATGATCATCGAGCAGCCGGATAAAATGTACATGAAATTGAATACGCCTGGCGGCGAGGTTCAAATGATCATTAACGGCGACAAAGGCAAAATGAAATCACCCATGGGCGAAATGCCGCTGCCCGAAGCCCAAAGAAAGCAAATGATGGAAAATGGCAAACGCGATCCGATTTACATTGCTCAGCATATGGGCGATTACCAAATCCAGTTCATTGGCAAAACCAAGTTCGGCGAGGCTGAGGCTATTGATTTATTAGTAACTGAGGCTGAATTGACTTTCCATCTCTACCTCAATCCAGAAACCATGCTGCCCTTGGGGACATCGCATCAAGGGATGACGCAAACCGGTCCAGCAAAAATCGACCAGTTCGATTCTGAATACCAGGAAGTGGACGGCATTAAAGTTCCTTTTAAATCCATCGGCATGGCAGATGGGAAAAAACAATCGGAAATTGTGGTGAAAGAGATGAAGTTTAATGCTGCGCTGGATGCGGGATTGTTTGTGGTGGAGTAAGCTTCTATTTCAGCATTCCTAAACTTTTAAAGTTTAGGAATGCTGGCTGCCAGGACAGAAAAAATGATTTTTATTGCTGAGCCTGATACCTTGTTGTGAAGTTTGTAGCATTTTTTATCGCCAGTAAAATTGTCTTGCTTGATTACAATTTTTCCTTTATTTTTAACAATGATGTTTCGAGGCATTTCTCAATTTGTCTTAATAGTCTGCTGAAGGAAATATTCAATGACGTTGCCATGGAAAGAAAAAATCGTGTACGACAAAAGGGGACGCAAAAAAGAAGTCATCATCCCCTATACCGCCTACCGAAAGCTTCTGGCATTATTAGAAGATCTTGATGATCTTAACGCCATGAAAGAAGTAGAGTTTGAGGAAACAGTTTCTTGGGAACAGGTCAAGGATGAACTGCGGCAGCAAGGGAAACTATGAGCTACCGTGCAGTTGTTAAAAAAAAAGCGGAGAAAGAATTAGCAACTTTACCTCAGCACGGCCGGCAACGAATGGTTGTTGCTATTGATGCTCTCGCAGAAAATCCTTTTCCTCAGGGTACAAAGAAACTGACAACCTCAAAAGATCGATGGAGAATTCGCGGTGGCGTTTAGCGGATTTTATACCGTATTGATGATGACCAAAAATTGTTGCCGTTTACCGCATTAGGCATCGGAAGGATATTTATCGGTTTTGGGATTGAAAACTCAGGGCAAAGGCGCAGCGGCGTGGTTCGTTTTTTATTTTGCCATGATTCTTTCTTTTGTTGCATCACCCGGTCCATACCAAACAACAATATCTTCTAACTACGAAACGGTAAGCAGACGCTGCCAGCAGTATTGATGCAGACATCGGCAAATCCAGCATTCCTAAACTGGAAAAGTTTAGGAATGCTCCCAATAATCCCCGCTAAATTATCTCTTGACATTTAAGCAATTATTTCGTAATATATTTTCAAATTCACGATGATTGCACAGCAAAATCTTCGATTAACAACATCATCTCCGTTCATCAACAAAATCTTATTAGGGAATAGTGAGATGAAAAAATCATTTGGTCTAATCATGAACTTTATCCTTGCTACAGGCGTTTTTTCACAGTATTTTGAACCAACCAGTCCTTTGCAGTTTGAAAAAATCAATATTGAAAAAAGCACCATCAGCCGCAAGATTGCTGCCACAAAAATCCTTTTTACCATTAGCGATATTGATGAATTAAAATTGCAAATTAGAAAAAATAATAATGCCGTGGATAATAAAATTTCGGTTATTAAAAATCAACTGACCAACGTTTTTATGGATAAACAAGAGCTGTTAAAATTGGTCGATATCAAAAAAATGGAAGAACAAATTACGGTCAAAGAAAAGAGCCGCGGCGAAATCAAAGGGCAGATTCAGCAAGACCTGGCAAACATCGTTTATCAAGGGCTGTATCTGGTGCTGCTAAATGACGTTGATCCGTTTGCTTCCAAAGAACAACTATCAGCACAGGCGGAAAAATTATTGGCGCCACAAGCAATCGAGGATTTAAATGGGGTGTTTATTTCCAGTCTGACAGAAGTTCAAGACAATAAGCTTTTGTTTGATCAGATCAAAGCGACCATTAGCGGTGAGATGGGCATTGAAAAGCAGTTTATTTCCAAAACCATCGCCAACCGTACCAAATTTCTCTATCTTGCAAAAATTAATGTGGCGCCGCTAAAAAAAGCTCTTGCTGCTACCAAACCTGCAGCCTCGTCAGTAGTAAAACACCTGCTGGTGAATTTTCTGAACGAGCCCAATTATCAAACCAAATTACAACAAGTTGGTATTCCAGCCGAGGATATTAAGAACATCAACTTTGAAGTGAGCTCATCGCTGGAGGTGATCAACACCTCCAACTCTACTGCCAGTCGTCGTCAACAGCAAATTATGAGTTTGGGAAATGCCAATTTGAAAAAAGTGGACGATGAGATTGTAGAATTAAAAAACAATCTAACCAACCGCAGTGTACTGCTCAAAGAAACCATAGAAAAGAAAACTGACGTTGTTTATCAAACCTCTGACATGAGCGGCAGCATCAATAAAGCAATGAGCTATTTTGATAAGAAAATAAAAGGATTGCAAGATGACCTGATTGCCACCAAAGAAAAAGATCTTGTTATCAAAGACCTGGTGAATGTTACAGCGGAAGGCAAGCCCGAAGAAGATATTGCTAAAACTGCTTTAGACATCTGCGGACAGATCAAACTGAGCTACTCTAAAGTGGAGCAGTTTATTTCCGAAACTGAAGTCGTCAATTACCAGTTGGTGTCCGATAAAACCGGCAGCGCCAAAGACATTTTTCGCGAAGTGGATAAAATCTGGCTTTACCCGATTGCCGGCAG
>CAZNDR010000251.1:0-6490 GCA_964571835.1 uncultured Cytophagia bacterium
AAAGTTGAGAAAAAGTCATTATAAAAATCATCAATTCCATTGATCTCTAAGTCTCCAATGAAAATTTTTTCTCTCAAGCGAGCCTATTAATTTTTGCTGACTTTTAATATAGTCTTCTGATAATTTCTGAGGTTCAACTATGAAACCGTACATGTCAGCTCACTTCCAATCGAGAAAGCCTTCCGCAATTCGATTAGCCCAGATCGAATTTGCTAAAAGAACAGATAAGGTCAATGCCATCAATGTGGCAATTGGCAATGTTTCTCTGCCGATGCACCCCGCCATGCAACAAAGAATGTTTAATTTAGATGAAACAAACAGTCCCTTTAAGGATGGCATCGTAAAATATACTGCGACGATCGGCATGGAAGAAACGAATAAAGCGTTTCTAAATGTCATTTCATCCAGCGGATTTGATATTAGCAGATTATATTCGCAAATTACAGATGGCGGTAGCCAAGCCATGGAACTGGTAATTGTTGGCGTTTGCGGCCCGGCTGGTAGCAAGGAGAAACCCATTTTGCTAATTGACGCTGCCTACACTAACTATAAAGCCATGGCAGAACGGACGGGGAGATCAATTATTTCTGTTTCAAGAAACCTTGGCGAAGATGGGAAATTTAGTCTTCCTGATTTAGATGAAATGGACAAATTAATTAATTTGTACCAGCCAGGTTCTATGGTAGTTATTCCCTACGATAATCCTACCGGACATTTTTTGGATCAATCAACTCTCTATAAATTAGCGTCGCTTTGCATTAAAAATAATATGTGGATGATTAGCGATGAAGCGTACCGGGAGCTTTTGTACGTAAATCAAAAATCCTCCAGTATCTGGGGATTGAATGAAGAGAAGTTGCCTGGCATTGCCGGTCGACGTATCAGTATCGAGACGACTTCTAAGGTTTGGAATGCCTGTGGTTTGAGAATTGGCGCCTTAATAACGGATAATAAAGATTTTCATGAGCGGGCAGTTGCTGAAGCAACCGCCTCATTATGTTCAAATGCAATCGGACAATACATATTTGGCGCTCTTGCCCATATAACCGCTGATGACTTGTATCAATGGTATCAAAAACAGAGAAAATATTATTTTGGCATGTTGTCCTCTTTTACCAATGAATTAAAAGACAGGCTGCCGGGCGTCATCATTTCCAGCCCAGATGCTTCGATCTATTCAGTGGTTGATGTCCGAAATATTGCCAAACCAAATTTTGATGCGCTGGATTTTGTTATGTGGTGCGCTACCAAAGGATCGACAGAAATTGATAAGATCGAGATGACCTTGTTAGTTTCACCGATGGCTGAATTTTATTCCGTGCCCAAGAATGCCAAGAATCCCGGAAAAACTCAGATGAGAATTGCTTATGTTGAGAGTCCGGAAAATATGAAAAAAGTTCCTTTGTTGTTTGAAAAACTTTTTAGAAAATATGAAAGCCAGCGGGACAAATAAAAAGGCTAATTTCGGGGAAGTGCCAATTTTAACTTATCATAAAATCCAAAATGGTTTTGAGTTTGGCATTAATCGAGTTTCAATTAAAGCGTTTAAAGAACAAATTAATTATCTGTACCAGCGTGGCTATCAGACGACCACGTTAGCTCATTCGCAGGGGAAAATTTTAGCAAAAGAGCCTAATAAATATGTTGTCATCACTTTTGATGATGGCGATGAATCAGTTTTTTACCATGCCTTTCCGATTTTGAAAGAAAACGGATTTGCAGCGACTGTTTTTGTGATTTCCGATTTTGTAGGAAGCAATAATAGTTGGGACCACAATTTGTGGAGAAACGAATCTACTCACTTAAATTGGCAACAGCTAAAATGCCTGTCTGACAATGGCTGGGAAATAGGGAGTCATACGGTTTCACACGCTGATTTAACAAAATTAACTGCCGAACGAATGGAATTCGAATTAAAGAAATCGCGCGAGGCAATTTATTCTCATTTGCATGCCAAGGTTGATTACATTTGCTATCCTTTTAATCGTTATTCTGAAGCGGTAATTGCAAAATCTGTTGAGGCTGGTTACCAAGGTGCGTGCGTATTTATTAAGCGGTCAATGTCAAATAAAGCGTACGATCAATTTATTCGGCCACGATTCGGTGTCTATTCGATTGATACAATAAGGTCCTTTCGAAACAAATTAAGTCAACAGAAATCTGAGGCAGTAAAACAGCGAGTTATAAGTTTTTTTTCAACAGGCACAGTTATTTATAAGCAGCTAAAAAACAAAAAAACATATTGATTTTTATTTTTTAATTTATTATATATAATTGTCAATTGGCATTATCAGGGATGAAACTGAAACCAATTCAAAAACTCTATTATTCAATAGCTGAAGTAAGCAAAATAACCTCCTTAAAGCCACACATACTTCGCTATTGGGAAACAGAGTTTGATGAATTGCGCCCAACAAAAAATCGTGCCGGCAATCGAATATATCGGCTTAATGATATTAAGCTTATCTTTCAGATTAAAAAGCTGCTTTATGAAGACAAATTTACCATTGATGGTACACGCAAGAGATTATCTGCCTACAAGAAATCTAAATCGAGTCAAATTGACATGCCATTCCAAGTGAACGAACGACAGAATCTGATAGCTGCTGTCAAGAAAGATTTGCAGGAGATATTGCATATTTTAGGCGATAAAGAATAATTTATAATCGGGGCGTAGCGCAGTCCGGTTAGCGCACTTGACTGGGGGTCAAGGGGTCGGAAGTTCAAATCTTCTCGCCCCGACAAGAACGAAGGGTCGTAATTATTTCTCAAGTGAGTAATTATGACCCTTTTGTATATATATTCGCATGACGAACTGTCGAGACTTTTTTTTCTGAAAAATATATAAATAGGTTGTAATGTTAAAAATATTTTTGTATATTTACGACAAAATTTTTCCGCTTCGGCTCGCGAGTGTTATTCTGTTTATCCTAAGCATTTTTGTTTAATTTGACTGTTAACACAGAGATTAACATGGAAGAATGTGATGGCATAGCACCATATTGCCAGGAATGTGGCCGATGCAGTGCCATGTCCAAAGGAATGTTTGAAGTTCATGCAGATGACAATATTGTCAATTTGATTGTCGATGAAGTTGTGCGGGTAATTCAAAGTCAAAGCGATAAAATAAATTACACTTCAACAAAACCGCTAATTCCGCTTGGTGTCTCGAATCGACATGTTCACCTCACCAAAAATACTTTAGAAAAGCTGTTTGGAGCCGGCTCTGAGCTAATCACTTATAGAGAACTTTATCAGCCAGGCGAGACAGCTGCCCAGCAAACAGTTACCATTGTAGGTTCAAAAATGCGAGCCATTCAAAATGTCAGAATTTTAGGCCCGCTACGAAATTATGATCAGGTTGAATTATCGCTTACCGACGCGGTGCAGATTGGCATTAATCCGCCAGTGAGAAATTCTGGTGATCTAAAAGGAGCAGCACCATTAACTTTAGTCGGTCCAAAAGGCGCCGTCTATATTGAAGAATGTGCTATTATTGCTAATCGACATGTTCACATGAATAACAAATTGGCAGAAATTTTTGGCGTTCATCATGGAGACTTGTGCCATGTTAGGATTGGCGGCGTTAAAAGCACTGTTTTTGAGAATGTTCTGGTCAGAATTAATGATAGCTGGAAACTGCAGTTGCATTTGGACACGGATGATGCCAATGCAGCAAATGTCCGCTGCGAAACAAAAGTTGAATTTGTTGGGAAAATGAAGGAAGAATGATGCAATTCGGCAAGGTAATTGGCAATATAACAGCGACGCGCAAAGAGGGCAATATCGATGGATTACGTCTATATGTCGTTCAATATTTAAATGAAAATCTGGAAGCGACCGCCAAATCTGCCGCTTGTTTTGACACGGTACAAGCAAATGTCGGCGATATTGTTTTATTGTGTTCTTCTTCATCAGCCCGAATGACATCTGTAACCAGATTCGCTTGCACAGACAATGTCATCGTCGGCATCGTCGATGCAGTCGCCATTGGAAAAAAATATCTATGGCAATCAAATAATTGATAGTGAATCAGCTATTGAGGGTTGAATTTTGCAAGTTACTTTAGAAAAATTGATCCAACTAATTACGGCTGAAATTGTAAAAGAATTAAAAAAGCAGCAAGTCACCGTAATCGACGCTACGAAAATCGAATTTATAAATAATGAAAAGGAAGACTTGCGCACGAAATCAGAAGTGATAGATATGAGCATGTTCAAAACTCCGGTATTGACTGAGAGCCATCTTAAAAAACTAAACCGATTGACCGGAAAAATAATCGTGCCGAGGGGAACTGTCATTACGCCGAAAGCTAGGGAATTAATTCGAGAAAAAGATATTCGTATTTGTGAAAAAACATAAATATCAATTTAAGGAGAAGTTAAATGGCAAAAAATGTCGCGTTGGGATTTATCGAAACAAGAGGTAACACAGGCAGCATCACCGCCATTGATGCCATGCTAAAAACCGCCCAAGTTGAATTAGTTAAAAAAGTCGAAATCGGTGGCGGCTATGTTACTGCTATTGTCCGGGGAGAAGTCGGCGCCGCTAAATCCTCAGTCGAAGCTGGAGCTGAAGCTGCAGCGAAAGTTGGTGAATTGGTCTGCGCTAATGTGATACCTTCAGCGCATGAAGATGTTTTTAGCCTAATTGGAATTAAAAAATAATCGGAGGATAGATCATGCAAGAAGCGTTGGGCGTAATTGAAACGTTGGGTTTCGCAACGGCAATTGCTGCAGCAGATGCTGCCGTCAAGGCAGCCAATGTCCGGCTTGGCGATTGGCTAAAAGTCGGCGGAGGAAAAGTCAATATTATTATCAGAGGTGATATCGCTGCTGTTAAAGCCGCTGTTGATGCCGGAGTAGCGGCTGCGTCTCAAATTGGATCTGTACAAGGGCAGTCGATTATTCCTCGACCTTCCCAAAAACTGGAGACTAAATTTCCCATTGCTGCTCGCTCAGAAGAGAAATAGCGTTGATTCTTTTTAGGCAGAGGTAGAAGGTGAATATAACTAGTGAAGAAATTCAGAGTATTGTTCGACGCGTGGTGAATAATATCAGTGAAAAAAACGCCTTTGGTCATGGAAAAATTTCAAATCAAAAAAACGGCGATTGGGGTGTTTTTGACAACATGAATGAGGCGATTGAGGCGGCGCATGAAGCATTTTTAGCTTTCAGAGAATGTTCGCTTCAGTGCCGCAAAAAATTTACTGATGCAGTTCGACAAATGACGCTCGATCACAAAGAAGAATTTTCGCAGATGACAGTTGCTGAAACCGGCATGGGGCGAGTTCAGCATAAAATTGACAAGCATATCAATGCTGCGAAAAATAGCCCGGGCATCGAATATTTGCAGCCACAAGCGTGGTCTGGACAATACGGATTAGCTTTGGATGAATATTCTCCCTATGGAGTTATAGGCAATATAACGCCGAGCACTCATCCTGTGCCGACCATGGTCAATAATATCATCATTCAGCTTTGCGCTGGCAATACGATTGCTTTTAATCCTCATCCTTCAGCTAAAAAAGTGAACAATTTGTGCATTAGATTGGCTAATCAATATATGGTGGAAGCCGGGGCACCTGAAAATTTAGTCACCTCTGTGGTTGAGCCAACGCTGGAGACGGCAGAAATTTTATTCAAGCATGAAAAGATTGAACTGCTTTCGGTTACTGGCGGACCACTGATGGTTGAAATGGCCATGAAATATCCAAAGAAAATTATCGCTGCAGGTCCAGGGAATCCACCGGTGCTAATTGATGAAACTGCAGATCTGGAAAACGCTGCCAAAGAGATTACCGTGAGTGCCAGTTTTGATAATAATATTTTGTGCATCGCTGAGAAAGAAATTTTTGTCGTGGATGCAGTGTTTGAAAAATTTATGAAAGCCTTTAAACAACAGGGCAATGTTCGGCTTACTGCTTCACAAATGAATCTATTAGCGCAACAGGCGCTCATCAAATCTGGTAAGCATTGGCTTATTCATCGTGATTTTGTGGGCAAGAATGCCAGCGTGCTTGCTAACGCATTGGGCATGACAATTTCCGATGAAGTGCCGTTGCTGTTTGGTGAAACAGATCAGAGCCATCCCTGGGTGGTAGCTGAACAAATGACCTCTTGCATTCCGGTGGTTCGGGTGAAAAACTTTGCCGAAGGCGTAGAAGCAGCATTAAAAGCTGAGCATGGCTTTAAACATACTGCGAGCATTTACACTCAAGACATGAACAGAGCTACTATTTTTACCAAGCGATTAGATTGTGATGTGCACACTATTAATGGCGGAACTTTGCGCGGCAACGGTGGAGCATTTGGTGAATCGTATTTTTCACATTCCATTGCCACGCCAACCGGAGAAGGCATTTGCACTCCTTTGCATTTTACGCGCAAACGGCGGATCATGATTGTTGGCGCAATGAGATTTGTGTAAAATAATTTTAAAATAATAATCAATCAAGTTGCATAACCTGATTGATTGATGCTTGCTAGAT